>NZ_WMEA01000006.1 GCF_021735925.1 Loktanella sp. M215 | reverse complement strand
GCACGATCTACGATTGGCGGCATTACCTGCCGTCCTTCACCGCAAGCCCGGTGCATTGCGGAACGGTGCGCCCTTTGCGGAATTCCCTCCGGCCTTCAAGCAGCTGCAAGACCTCATGCTGCGCAAGCCAGGCGGTGATCGCGAGATCGTCGATATCCTGGCGTTGGTCCTCCATCACGATGAACAGGCTGTGTTGGTCGCCGTGGAAATGGCCTTGGCTGAGGGCGTCGCAACCAAGACCCATGTGCTGAACCTTCTGCACCGTCTGATCGACGGAAAGACGATTGGTGGGCCGGACATCGACACGCCACAGGCCCTTGCTCTGCGCCGCGAGCCAAAGGCCAATGTCGAACGCTATGACGGCCTGCGGGCCCGGACCGCCGGAGGCCGCCATGCGTCATGATCCTGCCAGCGGTGCCATCATCATCATGCTCCGCAGTCTGAAGATGCACGGGATGGCGCAAGCCGTGACAGACCTCATGGAACAAGGCGCACCCGCCTTTGATGCCGCGGTGCCGATGCTCGCCCAGTTGTTGAAGGCTGAGGTCGCAGAACGTGAGGTCCGGTCCATTGCCTACCACATGAAGGCCGCTCGCTTCCCCGCTTATAAGGACCTGTCCGGCTTCGACTTTGCGGCCAGTGAGATCAACGAGGCCACGGTGCGCCAACTTCATCGCGGCGACTTCATGGACGGTGCCCAGAACGTCGTGCTGATCGGGGCCCCGGCACCGGCAAAACGCATGTCGCGACAGCCCTCGGCGTGCAGGCTGTCGAGCATCACCGCCGCAAGGTTCGCTTCTTCTCGACCATCGAGCTCGTCAACACGCTCGAACAGGAGAAGGCCAAAGGTAAAGCCGGACAGCTTGCCGAAAGCCTCGTCCGACTGGATCTCGTGATCCTGGACGAACTTGGCTACCTGCCGTTCAGTGCATCAGGCGGCGCGCTGCTCTTCCATCTGCTGAGCAAACTCTACGAGCGCACCAGTGTCGTCATCACCACGAACCTGAGCTTCAGCGAATGGGCGACCGTCTTTGGGGACCCCAAGATGACAACGGCGCTCCTCGATCGCCTGACCCATCGCTGCCACATCATAGAGACCGGCAACGACAGCTTCCGCTTCAAGGCCAGCGCCGCCGTCGCGGCCCGGAAAAAAAGGGAGGACAACGATGTCTTGACCCAAGCCTGACCACTGAAACATAACATCAAGGTGGGTCAGTTCTCGATGGAAAACCCGGGTCACTTCTGGGTGGAAATCAACAGCAAACCCTTTGATCGTCGTCGACGAGATCTGCAAAGCGAAATCAGGATCTTCCGAGAAGGGGGCTCACTTCTCGTTCTCGGACTCCCTGCTGTCGCTGCTCGAACCCGCTACGGCAAGGGCCTGGGAGTGTCCGTATTTCAGAATCGTGTTCGACATGTCATACATTTCCTGGATTCTGACGTCGAACACCGCAAGCAATATCCCGGAGCCCATCAGGAGCCGATGCCAGCTGCTTGAAGTGCCCGCTCTGACCCCGCTGCAACTTCATGATTTCACCGACCGACAGGCCCGGAAGCTGGGACTGCACAAGCTTCGCGTGAAGCAGCTCTCATGGCCCTCGAACGGGCTCCTGCTATGACACGGCGGCGCATCAGCCTGCGAGACGCCAACAGGATTTTGGACTGCGCCATCGCTCTGGAAGGACGGCCTGTTCTGCAGTGACGAATGGCGCTGAAAATGATGACCTGATGGCAAATGCGGCGGACAACAACAGGTTGTCCGCCCCGCTCGCATTCCGGATTTGAAAATTTGTAGGATGATCGGCTCTCAATGCATGAAGATATGTTGAGGCGGTCATGCAGCCCGGCCACTCTATACGGTTGCCAACTGTGCCCTTCAGAAACGTAGGACGTTCAGCCTTTGGTCCCCTCAGCAATAAGGCGGGCGGTTGCAATGGAGCGGTTATGATCGGCTAGCTTTGCATTACCCTGACACGTAACAAAAAAAGAGCCCCCGGCCGGGGCTCTTTCCTGAGTGTCGTCACCAGACAATTAAAATAATCAGATTGTCATCGTGTCGATACGACGATCCATGAACGGCCTGACCTCATCCAGCGGTATCTGTCGATAGAGATGTTCGACGAGCTGGTTGCCTGAGGCGTGCGTCAGCGTCGTCCGCTCCTCCTGCGTCAGGTCATCAAGATACGCACGTCTGTGATCGTCGACTAAATCAGCCGGGCCGCCGTTTCGCGTGACGCAGTTGCGAACCTGACGGATCAACTCTATCGACGTCACTGCCGGATTTTGATCAGGCGCCCTGACAAGAACGGTCTCGTAGTCCCGCTGCATGATGTCCCCGACCGCCTGTACCGTGCCCGCGTCACCGTGTTTGGCTCTGCGGTAGTCAGCGTTTCCGTAAACAGCTGTTCTGATCGGCTCGTCATCGATAAGTGGCAAGTCCACACCGAAAAGCCGGCCAATCAGTCTAATCATTGAGTTAACTATTTCTGTGATTAGAAGGAGCAGGCGTCTGAACTCGCGGTCAAACGCGTCAAGTTCCGCCGGTCCGATCGCATCTGCCGCCGACTGGCTCCGCTGCACGTGCGCGTTCTGCAGCAGATCCAGTTCCGATGCAGATTCCGCCGCAGGTACGGAGTCAGAGGCGTCCCGGGTCCGCATCGCCAGCCTGCGCTGCGCAGCAGATACCCGTCGCGCGACTGTCAGGCACTGTTCGAACTGGTTGCCGAGCCCACCATGAAGCCGGCTGGATTTGATGCGGTCCAGTGCTGATTTGACGGTTGCCCGGCCGTCCTTGATCGCGAGATAGCTGTCGGTGTACGTCCTGTCGTAGAGAATTGCGGTCATGTCATCGCTCCATTTGATCGTGTCGAATGAAGCGACATTGCGGGCGACGTGCATGAATCAAGCGAAAGATCGAACAGGGCAATGACATAGGATGAGGATACATGAAGATCCTGCCAGCGCCGCCCTTACATCGGTTGAAACGTCAGGACTGGTACCCCGCCCATATTACGTGAGGCCAGTTCTCATGACTGCCCGCGACTGGTCTTTAACAGGGTTGCGACGCTACTGCGTAGCTCTTGGACCTCGGCCTGGAGATTTTCACAGTTCTGTTCTGCGAGAGACAGGCCGACTTCTGCTTTCAATGCGCGAACTTTCCAAAGCTCGAGATATGTAAGCGCATTGCGATACAGCCCTTCCGCGGTACGATCAACGACAACGTCACGACCGCCGGATCGCGTTGCATTCGACAAGATGGAGGCAATGGAGAGAGACTGAAGCAGCATTGGACTTAACCTTGTCATATGTTGAAAAAACATATACCAAATTACTGCAGTATGATCAATTCATAATATTAAAAAGCGAAAATATAATAGGCTGCATCAGGCCAAATCAACGATTCATTGTCCTCGAAACGTTCCGACATCGCATACGCAGAAATACCTGGTGGGCATTCACCCGTGACGTCGCCGTATTTGGCCTGTAGCATGTCCGTGAGGTGCAGGTATTTAAGCTGCAAATACCTCATAGCATACATGTACTTTAATGTGACCCGTCGCGTGACGCCAGAACGACACTTCTGGAGCGCGGACTGATGGGTCATGAAGCGCCAACAGCAACATCCCGGAGCGGCTGTTGCCATCTCGCGACACCAGGACATAATCTTATTATAAAATACAAACACTTGTCAGGATGTGTCAAAAATCATGAAAGACACTGAAATCAGACCCTGACTTCAGCCTGTGAAACTTCTAGCTTCAAACGAGGCCCATTCTATGCCGGATGAATGCTTCAGCCGGGCGCCCTATCGGTGATCGATCGACGGCCAGGGCGTCCGGCAACATCAGCAGACGTCGCGACGTCCCGAACATCATGATCTTGCCGGGTGCGCTGACGCAATGGTCATGTAATACAAGCAATTCGAGATCGACTTGAAATGAGAATTAATTCTCTACGATCTCGATTAAACGCCTCAACGTGCCGGAGCACCAATGTCCACCTCGTGTAGCTTAATGGGGAGGTAATGCGGATAGTAAACGATTTTAAAATTGGCGCCCTGTCGCGAGAGTGGGTCCCGCCATTGAATAATGAAGGCGATTTCGACGGCACGATGTGATAGCCCGCTCGCCCGGCCCTCGATATCGCCGACAGTGCTCACGTTACAGGAACCTGACCCTCCGCGCGCCCAGACTGCGATACGGACAGATAGGACGACCGTCATATGATTAGGTCACGTTGGAAATGAATGCCAACCCATATGCCATTAACTGATCGTTCAGACTTATTTTCAATATCGTAATGGCGACCACGCCAGGATGGTCCGCATGAGAGGATACGACCATGAGCGGACATTCGAACGGCAATGATGGAAATTGGGATGCACAGGACGCAAGCCGTGGATCCTCGCAGGAGCACATGCAGGTGGCACCCCCCTTCCCCATCCCGGAGCAGATCATATCGCGTCAGAGATGTCCGGCGTTACCGTCACGGCATGCGCTCGCTGAGATCATTGCGGCGCGTGAGCAGGTCATGAAACCGGTCGCGTCGCCTGGTGATGCTGGAAGCAAAGGTGGTTACACTTCAGCCTCCAACGGCGAAATCTCTGCCGAGACATCACAGAGGTATCTGCATCGCACCGCAATCCTGATCAAAAGGTACCGACGCGAGTGCAGCATTCATCATTGTCGACTGGATGAGAGCGACGGATATCTTGGCGGGCTCGATGTCCATGCCTTCGCGGTCTGGCTCATGTCACTGAAGCCGGGTCTTAGTGCGGCAACGTGGCGGCTCTACAGACGTGCCGCATACAACGTCATCGGCGGCCTGCCGCACGACGGTACCACGACAGCTCTCAACCTGCTCGACACTGACCGCGCGCGTCATGAAAGCCGTGCCGGTAAAGATCGCACTGGCAAACGCAGTGCGGCACCGCCGCGGAAAGCCACTTGTTTCGATTTCGACGATTTCAACCTGATCCAGCAGACGATCCTCTATCAAATCGTGCGATCTGACACGCCGCAAATTTTGCGCGACTGGATGGTCGCAGGCGTCAGCGTCGGGCTGCGGCCACTTGAATGGCGTGCGACGTCAGTCGAGGCGGTGACGGACCGGGCGACCGGCGCGCGCATGATTTTGCTGTTCGTCATGAACTCGGCAACGACAAACATGAGCGGCAACGGCGTGATGCGGACCATCGACATCACCAATCTGACCGACGCCGCCGTTGGAGCGGTTCAGCGCATGAGCGACCGGGGGCGGGCCTGGAACATGCGCGGGACGTTCGATGACGCGCACGCCACCGTCGCAAAGCTCCTGAGGACCTTGAGCCGGTTACTCTTTCCGCGGCGATTGGTACACTACTCTCTCTACAGTTGCCGTCACCAGTTCATCGCGAACATGGACACGATGTGTTCGGTCGCAGAAGTTGCTGCACTGACAGGCTGCGACATCGGTGGAAAGCCGGGTACACCATCCGTAGCGCTGAAATCCGTCTGGCCCGAGGAGGTGATTGCACGACATCCGCATCCGATCGCATCGGAGGTAGCGGTAGTGCAGAAAATCATGGATCTCCACGATGAGCGCACGCGCTTCAAAACACGCCGACGATGAACGCTACCAGATCCGCCAGGACCAAACACAGCCCTCACGCTAGGTCGGTCTGGGCCATAATCGCTGTGGCGGTAAACACGGATGGGCGGCGTGAGATCATTGGCTTGACCGTGGGACTGTCAGAGGCTGAGACCTGCTGGACCGAGTTCCTGCGCAGTCTCAAAAGACGCGGGCTAGACGGTCTCAAACTGGTGATCTCCGATGCTCATTCCGGTCTGAAGGCCGCGATCGCGCTGATCTTCGATGGTGAGGCCCAAAGCCAATCCAGGGGATCGGTGGCGGCCAAACGGGTAGCGCTGCCGCGTCTACTGGATGCGCAACGCCCTTGCCCACGTGCCCAAGGGCCAACACACTGTCGTTGTCGCGGTAATCCGGCAGGCCTTCAAACAGCCCCGACCAGAAGGGCGCACAGGAGGTCTAGCGCCACGTCGCGGACCAGATCCACCCCCGCTGGTCAAAGCTCGCTACACTGATGGATGAAAGCGAGGCCGATGTCCTGCACCGCGCCAAGCTACACAGCACGAACACACTTGAGCACCTGAACAAGGAGGTGAAGCGCCGGGCCGATGTCGTGGAGATCTTTCTAAACGAGGCGTCGATCATCCGCCTGATCGGCGCGGTGTTCTTCGAGCAGAACGACGACTGGCAGGGCCAGCATCGCTATATGCAGGTGGAGGCTTTCAGCCTCATCGACGCCGTTCAGATCGATCCACTTCTCAGCATCTCAACACAGGCCGCCTGACCGATGTCCGCGAATGGCCATACCCGAATTTACACCAGCTTGACGGACGCTACCTTAATTTTGGGGAGGATTACCCCCGGCGCCCCTGCCCGCAGGGCTGTCGCTGCTGATGCTGATCCTAAGTGGTCTGGACCTGATGCGCCGTCGCTCTCTCTGATTCAATCGTCCGATGGTTTGAAAAGGCCGCACATTCTTATGGATGTGCGGCTTTTCTCATGTCCGGCTGGAAGTCTTATGCCAAGGTAGGCAATGCCACGTTTTATGCGTGCGCATGACAAGGTCCGCTTCTTATTTTCACCACAATCAGGCCATCAAGATGTTCCTAATGCCTCTTAAGGTTGCTCTAACGACTGGGCTTTGACGTAGCATATTTTAGTAAAACATGATCTTTCGACGTATCCCTGCAGGGTCTCTCGGTCGCTTAAGATTTTGTAAAATACGACAATATGCACGCCTGAATTGCAATATGAACGACTGGTGGGCATCAAATGGTATTTGGATATATTCTACTTGGGGTGACGGTGGGCTTCTTTGGCGCCGCGGCCTCGTTTGGGCTTGGCGCCTCGTTCTGGTCGGTGCTGGGAATCTACACGTTGTCGGGATTTGCTGGCATGATTGTATTGCCGTTGATCCATGCCGTGACAAGCGTGCTGAGCGCCCGTGCCGCACCTCAGGCTGACACGGACCATGACATCGCATTCGATCCGGTTCGGGATGCTGCCCCGCTGCAGGCTCCACAGCCTGCCCCCAATGCTGTCTTCACAATCCTAGCGGTGGACGATGACCCTTTCATCCTCGATTTGGTTGACACCATCGGTGCAAGCGCGGGCGCATTCGACATCGTCATGGCATCGTCGGGGGCAGAGGCGCTTGACCTGCTGGCCAGCGCCGACCGGACGTTCAACTATCTGCTGTTCGACATCAGTATGCCCCAGATGAGCGGGATCGACTTGTGCCGCCGGGTGCGCCTGATGCCGCGCTATCAGGACGTGCCGCTTGTTATGCTGACGGCGCTGCGGGACATGGACCATATCGCTGAGGCCTTCCGGGCCGGCGCCACGGATTACGCCACCAAGCCCTTCGACATCGAAGCCCTGCGCAAGCGGTTCCAAGCGGCACACGCTGCATTCAAAGCCCAGACCGACGTCGCGCAGATTGCGGATGGCCAGCGGCAGACACGAACGGATACCCGCATCGATCATGTGGCTCTGTCGCACTACTTGACCCTTCTGTCCGAAAAGGATGCCGCAGCCATTCAGGTCTTCGCCATCAAGATCGACCGCATGGAAGCCCTACGCGCCCGCTACGCGTCCGCCCATCTGACAGCTCTGCTGGATGATGTTGCAAACACCGTCACGGATGCTCTGGAAGCGTCCCAGACTGTGATGGCCTATACCGATGACAACGATCTGGTGATTGCTACCAGTACGATCTTTCCGCTGGAACTGGTTGGACTTGAAGCCCGCGTAGCGCAGTGCGTCCAGTCCTTCGATCCCCGAATAGATCATGGCGACAGCCTTCTGTTCGGCGCCTCGGCTGGTGATCCGGTACGGCTTCAAGGACCTAAAACCCAGCGTGCCAGGCTTGCAATTGGCCGTGCGGTGGACTTTGCCGAGGATCGGGCCCTGTCCAAGCACAGGGGTCCAGTAACCTACCTGCCGCGTGCGTTCGGCGCATGACGTGAACGGAGACTTGGTGAAGACATATACAAAGCTGCTGATCTGTATGGTCCAGTCGCCGATGACTAGATTGTACATGAACACCCTGTCAAACGCGTCCACCTGATTTTGCAGGGCTTTTGGATTCATGACAGACGTATTCTCCATCATCGGATCATAGAGAACGTTGCCGTTCCTGAATCTTGATCCGTTATAACTTCGGCAATCGCTGCGGGCGGCTAAATGGTCGCTGCAAGCGATTTTTGCTTGATGTAAATTTTGCGATGCAAGGCAAACGGACCATATGGTCACGGCATGCTATCACCGATCGCAGGTACCAATGCATCCTTCCGGAGCTACCTGCATCTTCCGTTGCGTAAAAACAAACCATCTGTATACTTTAAGTCTAATATTTATGCTGCTCTGAAACCTAACGGTTCGGGTTGCGTTCATGTTTTATTATGCAAATTCGTCGCAGTGGAATCATTGAAGTTCAACGTATCATGTATCGACTGATTTTTGTCTGTCTGCTGATGGCGTCACCAGCCATCGGGGCGACCTTTACGCCTACGACCGTTGCATTTCTTGATCCGGTCGGGACTGGCTGCATCAATGGCGGCGGATACGACGATCCGTTTCCATCCAGCAAAGGCGTACGCGCGCCCAATTTTTGCATATATAATCCATGTGACCGGGCATTGACCCGGACCGAACTGGGCCGTGATATCATCGGACGCGAGGCGGAAGACTGGGAGTGGGACACCTATTATGCTCGCTATGCCGAGATCTGCCGGGCTGAAGCCGTAAATCAGTCCAAACCGGCGGAACCCATCACGGCCGCGTCGTTCTTTGCACCTCTTCTAATTGGGTCATCCGCACCCATAGGCAGCCGCGGCGAGGTGATATCGTCGCTGTTTCCCAATCCGGGCATCGGGTCGGGAGCGTCGACCGGCGGATTTCCGGTAATAGGCGGTGGTGGTGGAAACATCCCAGGACTTCCGACGATACTCATCACTGGTGGTGGTGTATCAGGCGGCGGCGGTGGTGGCACATCGCCCGGCGGTGGTGGTGGCACATCGCCCGGCGGCGGCGGTGGCACGCCGCCAGTCGTTCCCCTGCCCTTGCCGGGTTTGCTGCTGCTCGGGGCACTCGGAGGCGCTGTCGCTTTGCGGCGAAGGTCAGCTAGACCCTGACCTTGTAGATGTAACATCGGCTTTTTGAACGCCATATCGTGTCACATTGCTTAATCGCCGCCAAAAAGATCACGCGTGAACACTTTGTCGGCCACGTCTGCCAGATCGGCGGTCTGCCGGTTTGCCACTATCATGTCGCAGCGCGCCTTGAAGTCCGCCAAATCCGCTACGACCTCTGATCCGAAGAAGGACGTTTCTTCCATTACCGGCTCATAGACAATGACGGTGACGCCTTTGGCCTTGATCCGCTTCATTATCCCCTGCACCGAGGAGTGCCTGAAATTGTCGGACCCCGCTTTCATCACCAGCCGGTAGATGCCCACGGTCCGGGGGGCGCGGCGCAGGATCTCCTCGGCGATGAAATCCTTGCGGGTGCGGTTCGCGTCGACAATGGCGCGGATCAGGTTCTGCGGCACGGCGGCGTAGTTCGCCAGCAGCTGCTTGGTGTCCTTGGGCAGGCAATAGCCGCCGTAGCCGAACGACGGGTTGTTGTAATGCCCCCCGATCCGCGGATCGAGGCTGACGCCTTCGATCACCTGACGGCTGTTCATGCCGGCGGCTAGCGCATAGCTGTCGAGCTCATTGAAATAGGCGACCCGCATCGCGAGGTAGGTATTTGCGAAAAGCTTGATCGCCTCTGCCTCATCGGGGTCGGTGAAGAGGACGGGCGCGTCCTTGCTGATCGCCCCCTCCAGCAGCAGATCGGCAAAGACGCGGGCGCGGTCGGTCCGTTCGCCCACGATGATCCGGCTGGGGTGCAGGTTGTCGTAAAGCGCGCGCCCTTCGCGCAGGAATTCCGGGCTGAAGATCACCTGATCGGTGCCAAGGTCCCGGCGCAGACCGGAGACGAAACCGACCGGCACCGTCGATTTGACGACGATCAAGGCGGTGGTGTTCACGGCGATGACTTGCTTGATCACCGCCTCGACCGTGCTGGTATTGAAGGCATCGGTGGCGGGGTCGTAATCGGTGGGCGTCGCCACGATGACGATATCCGCGTCACGGGCGGCAGCCGTACCATCGGCCGTCGCGGTCAGATCAAGGGTGCGTTCCGACAGGTATTGCGCGATTTCAGTATCATCGATCGGGCTTTGCCGGGCGTTAAGCTGGGCCACGCGGGCGGCACTCAGGTCCACGGCGATGACGCTGTGATGCTGAGCCAGCAGGATCGCGTTGGATAGTCCGACATAACCGATGCCGTAGATGGTGATCTTCATGCGCGGACATCCCTTTGTTGCCTTGGGATATCTCATAGCGGCTTCCTTGCGCCCCGGTCCAGACGTGATCACACAGAGGTTCCGGTGATGGGACGAATCGGGCTTTCGGTACTGTGACCTAGGCATGTCCGTGAACCGACGGTCGTTTTTCAAGGTGCAATAATGATGGTGTTCGGATCGATCTGTTTCCGATCTCAGCACTTAAGGCCTTGAAATTGCCGTCTATCATAGCTTTGCGATAACGGACTGCCCCGCTTTCGCCCCATCGTGCTGCCATTTTAGGAGTTGCGATGAACGCAGGACGGAAGGGACGGAGTGCACATGCAGAACCTAAGAAGCGGCATATGTGGACTGGCGGTTCTTATGGGGGTCGCAGGTACGGCACAAGCCGTCACCATTGAGGTCATACCGGCCCGGTTGCCGCAATCCGGACCCCTGACCCCCACACAGGGCAGCAAGAGCGTCGCCGCCGGTCTGGTCTATATGACCGAGGCTGCACATCCTGTGGTGGTCGTGACCAAAACCTATGCCGGATTATGCGCCTGCACTAACCTTGACAACACGTTGATTGCGGGCAGCTGCGGCACGGCAGACGCCACCGCGCAGATATTGGCCGATACGGGTCTGGCCGGTGACACCCTTGCGGTGCTTGCGTCATCCCTGCAGACAGTCGCGCAGCCGATATCCGCGCCCGTAGGTAGTGCGGGCATGACGCCGGTGGCGTTTCCTGACCAGTCCGCCACGATTCAGCAGACGTCTCGCATTCCGCCGGACACGCCCCTGCGTCAGGCGGATACTGGCATTGGTCTGGGCGGTGGCGGTGGACAGGTGACACTGACGGCTGCCCCTGCGCCGCCTTCGATCGCTCTGCCAAAGACATCGCACATCGTAATCCTGTCGCAAGTGCCGTTGCCTGCGACAGGCGCGCTGCTGTTCGGCGCCTTGGCCGGGGCCGCTGGTCTGCGTCGCCGCCTGCGTGTCACGCGGACCTGACGCCCCTAACCTGCGGGCGCGGGGCCCCGTCCCGCCCGCCCGCTCGCTTGATCCAGCCCACCGTCCCGGATGCTCGATCGCAACCCTAGATCAGCCCGCGCAAATAGCTGCCGTAGTCGGTCTTCGCATAGCGATCCGCCAGTACCGTCAGCGCGTCTGCATTGATCCAGCCATGCTGGTATGCGATCTCTTCGGGGCAGCCGGTTTGCATGCCTTGGCGCGACTGCAGGGTTCGCACAAAGTTGCCGGCGTCCAGCAGGCTGCCGTGGGTGCCGGTGTCGAGCCAGGCGTAGCCACGCCCCATGCGCTCGACCGTCAGGCTGCCGTCGGCCAGATAGGTTTCCAGCAGCGATGTGATCTCCAGCTCGCCGCGTTCTGACGGCGTGATGGCGCGCGCGCGCGCGGGTGCCGTATCATCAAGAAAGTAGAGTCCCGTGACGGCGTAGTGCGACGGGGGATCCTTCGGCTTTTCGACGATCTGCGTGACGGTGCCCTCTGCGTCCATGCCCACGACGCCGTAGCGCTCCGGGTCGGACACGCGGTAGCCGAAGACCGTACCGCCGCTGGTCTTGGCATCGGCACTCGCCAGCATTTCCGGCAGGCCGTGGCCGAAGAAGATATTGTCGCCCAGCACCATGGCAGAAGGCGCACCGTCCAGGAAATCCTCGCCCACCAGATAGGCCTGCGCCAGACCGTCGGGGCTTGGCTGCACCAGCCAGGTGATCTGCACCCCCCATTGCGACCCGTCGCCCAGCAGGTGCTGGAACTGCGCCTGGTCGGCGGGGGTGGTGATGATCCCGATCTCGCGGATGCCGGCCAGCATCAGTACCGACAGGGGATAGTAGATCATCGGCTTGTCGTAGATCGGCATCAGCTGCTTGCTGAGACCTTGGGTGATCGGCCAGAGCCGCGAGCCGGTGCCCCCGGCGAGGATCAGTCCCTTACGCTGGGTCATGGCTGTGTCTCCTCGATGATGCCGGCCTCGATGATGCGCGTCAGGGCGGCCTGCCAGTCGGGGCGCGGGATGCCGAAGGCGGCGTGCAGGCTGCTGCAGTCCAGCCGGGAATTGGCGGGGCGCGCGGCCGGGGTGGGATAATCCGCGGTGGTGATGTCGGTAACGGTCGTGCTGCGGCCTGCGCTGGCCATGATCGCGCGGGCGAAGTCCGCCCAGCTGACATCAGGCGCCCCGCTGAGGTGATGCACCCCGCCCTGCCCCGTCCCGTCCACCAGCGCCTGCGCGATGGTCAGGCAGGCCTCGGCGATCGCATCCGCCGGTGTCGGCCCACCGACCTGGTCGGCCACGACGGAGAGGCTGTCGCGTGTTTCTGACAGGCGCAGCATGGTGGTGACGAAGTTCTTGCCCGCGCCGTCGAACACCCAGGCCGTGCGCAGCACGACGGCGCGAGCGCCGCTGTCCAGCACGGCGCGTTCTCCCGCCAGCTTGGTGCGGCCATAGGCGCCCAGCGGACTGGTCGGGGCATCGGGTGTCCAGGCAGGGCCGGACGATCCGTCGAAGACGTAATCGGTCGAGATGTGGACGAAGGGCAGGCCCCGCGCGGCACAGGCCCGCGCCATGGCGCCGGGGCTGCCTGCGTTGATCACATGGGCCGCGTCCTCCTGCGTCTCGGCCGCGTCGACGGCGGTCCAGGCGGCGGCATTGATGACGGCATCGGCGTCGGTGTCCATGATCGCCGCGGCACAGGCGGCGGGGTCCGACAGGTCGGCCTGTGTGCGGTTCAGGGTCTGCACAATCAGGCCGCGTGCGGGCCCCACCATGGCCAGCGCGCGGGCGACCTGACCGGTCTCACCAAAGACGAGGACCTTCACGAGGCGGCCGTATGCGGGGCAGCCTGGGCCGTTGCGGTGGTATCCGTGCCCAGCCGCACGCCGACGCCGGCGCGCTGCTGCAACGGCTGCCACCAGTCGGCGTTGTCCAGATACCAGTCCACGGTGCGCGCCAGCCCCTCCTGCAGCTCAAGCGAAGGCTGCCAGTTCAGCTCGGCCCGGATGCGCGCGGGGTCGATGGCATAGCGCGCATCGTGGCCCGGGCGGTCGGTGACATGGGTGATCAGATCCGCATGGGGTGCATGATCCGGGCGGCGATCGTCGAGGATGGCACAGATGCTGCGCACGATGTCGATGTTGCGCGCCTCGTTCTCGCCACCGATGGCATAGGTCGCGCGGGGGGCGGCCTGCGTCAGCACGGTGAGTAGCGCATCGGCATGATCCTCGACATAAAGCCAGTCGCGGATGTTCAGCCCCGCGCCGTAGATCGGCAGAGGCTTGCCGGCGAGGGCATTGAGGATCGTCACCGGGATCAGCTTTTCCGGAAACTGCCGGGGTCCGTAGTTGTTGGAGCAATTCGTCAGCAGGATCGGCAAACCGTAGGTCTCGCCCCAGGCGCGCACCAGATGGTCCGACCCCGCCTTGCTGGCGGAATAGGGCGAGCGCGGGTCATAGCGGGTGTCCTCGTCGAACATGCCGGTCTCGCCCAGTGACCCAAAAACCTCGTCGGTCGAGATGTGGTGGAAGCGGAAGCTGGCGGGCCTGGCCCGCGCCACCCAGTAGGCGCGCGCAGCCTCCAGCATGTGGAAGGTGCCGAGCACGTTGGTCTCGACGAAGGCTGCGGGGCCGTCGATGGACCGGTCGACATGGCTCTCGGCCGCCAGATGCATCACTGCGTCCGGCTGGTGGTCGGCAAAGACCGCATCCAGTGCCGCGCGGTCGCGGATGTCGACCTGCGCGAAGGCGTAAGATCGATGATCCGCCACCGCATCGAGGCTCGCCGTGGCCGCCGCATAGGTCAGGCAATCGACGTTGATGACCTGATGTCCGTCACGGATCGCCTGCAGCACGACCGCCGATCCGATGAAGCCGGTGCCGCCGGTGACGAGGATCTTCATGGGCGGGCCTCATAGGTAAAGGGGGGTATCCAGATCGGCAAAGGACCCGGCGGCGGCGTCCTTGTCCGACAGGACCGCCTGATCCGCAGGAATGCCCCAGTCGATGCCAAGGTCTGGGTCGTCGAAGCGCACGGCCCCTTCGCAGGCGGGCGCATAGGTGTCGGAGCATTTGTAGGCCACCAGACAGTCGGGCACCCGCGTGACGAAGCCATGCAGGAACCCCGCCGGGATCAGCAATTGCATAGTGTTGTCAGCCGACAACGTGACGCCGGTCCACTGGCCGTAGGTCGGCGAGCCCGCGCGGATATCGACGGCGACATCGAAGATCTCGCCCACCAGCACCCGCACCAGCTTGGCCTGCGCCTGCGGCGGCGCTTGGAAATGCAGCCCCCTTACGGTGCCCGCCTCCCGACTCCAGCTCTGGTTGTCCTGCACGAAGACCGTATCAATTCCCACACCCGCCAGCGTGTCCCGGTTGTAGGTTTCCTGAAATGATCCGCGACTGTCGGAGAAGCGGCGCGGTGTGATGACACACACACCGGAAAGACACGTTTTTTCAAGCATCTGGCGGTTATCCTTATCAAGTCCCTTGAAACGTGGCGGGATTTTAGGCCGCAACTAGCGAAACCTGTAAACACAGCCACGCCGGACTTCCAGATCAACCGTTCCGCCGTGGCAGTGCAACTGCCCCGACCGTAAATTATGGATGATTAAAGATACGCAGAAATGACGCCCGAATGTGTATCATAGGTTATATCCATATCGTGCTGCGGAATGTGATGGTCTGCGGTCGAAAACGCATCATTAACGATGAATTTTTCCGGCGCGTGATCCGCCGACGCGGGCAACGCATCCTTCGTGGCGATAGTGAAGCTGGACATGTGGCCGTCAAAATTGTCCTTGCCCCAGGCATTGCCGAAACTCAGGTCGTGCCGCCCTTCCGAGACGAGGACACCACGCATTTCGGTACTGGCCATCACACGACCATTGACTTCGACAGACAGGATACCGTTGTCCAGGGTCAGGCTGACGTCATGCTCTTTCGTATCATTGAGATGCGCGCCATCGGTTTTTAGCCGAATGCGACCCTCTTCGGTGCTGAAGACCTGCACGAAAAGTTCACCTTTGGCATCAATACTCGTGACAAAGCTCGAATGAAGCCGCACGACCTCTCCCGCACTGCCGGAGGTGTCCGCTTTGAGCGACATGGCAATCTGAAAGTTGTCGGATCCCAGAATATCGTCGGCGTATGCCCGGCCAACACTGACGGTCACGCCTTTCCCGCCCAGATCAATGCCGCCGATATCGGCGTGTATCCTGGTTTCGATGTCCAGATCGCCGATCAGGTATGACTTAAAATCTTTCCCGACGCTGTATTCCAGAAGATGTGTCTCGAAGACACTCGGGGAAGGTGCCGTTGGTGCGAGCTTTTCCGCACCGGTCGTGGCGCCGGCAGACAGGTCCGAACTGTCCGGTGCGGGCTGCGGCGTCGGGGACCCGATGCTGTCGACATCGCTTTGCAGGTGGGCCATCGCTTCACGGGCTGCCGCGAAATCGTCTGCATCCACATTGAGATCGAAAGCCGTCACGATACCGTCGAAGTTCTGCTTTCCCCAAGGATTTCCGAAGGTCAGATCGCGGTTTCCAAGTGACGCCAGACCACCGTCCATTTCGCTTTGTGCCAGCACAGTGCCATCAACCTTGATGGAGAGGATCCCGCTTGCCAGACTGATGTCGATGTCATGGGTCGCGCGGTCGGAGAGATGCGCCCCGTCGGTTGTCAGGACAATGCGTTTACCTGCCGCCGTATTGATGTCGAGCGACAGTTCTCCCTTGGCGGTCACAGATGCCACAAAGCTGCCATGCAGCCTGACAATTTCACCTGCGCTGTTGGATGTCGCTGCGGCAACGGACAAAGACATCTCGAAATTGTCCTTATTAAGAATGCGATCGACATAGACATGGTCAATCTGGGCGGCAACGCCTGTCTTACGGATGACAAGGCCATCGGCTGTCTCGGCCGCGACATGGGCAATGGCCTTGTCCACTCCGTAGTCATCGACGACGAAACCATGACCATGAACAAAAGACACAACTTCTGAGGATTGCAGGGCGACGGTCAGGCTTTTGCTGTCGCTGCGTCCGTCAGGCAATACGATCGTCAGTGTGACATTGTATTTTCCGCCATCCACATATGCATGATCCACAGTCAGACCTTCAGCCTTGGTTCCGTCACCAAATGCCCAGAGGAAACGTGTGCCTGTCGGCAGATTTGCCGTATTGATCTGGGAATAGGATGCATCAAAGTGGACTGATGCCTGATCTTCAGCATTATTCTGGGCATGGAATGCTGTGACGATCCCCGACCCCGGTTGTGTCAACGTGGTTGAGGCGCCTGCATTCAGCCGGTCCAGCATACCACCCGTCAAGGCATTGAAGGCATGAACGCCATTTGCCGCATTCATGGACGACGCAATAAATTCGTTGCCGTAAAAGCCGAAACCGTAGGGATCCTGATCCTGCACGAAGGCATTGTTTGTCAGCGTCCACCCTTTTTGCTGCGTAAAACCGTTGATCTCGGCCACGGCATTGCTGCTGATCACGACGTTCTGCGAGGCCGCACTCACGTTAATCATCGGAATTTCTACGGATGCATCGGCACCATCGACATTCGCACCATCAGCATGCAGCACAGTGTTGTTGCGGATTGCGAGGCCGGCAGTTTCACCTACGGTGATCCCGTGCAGATGGGCATTCGTGATCACATTGTTTTCAATCGTGATATTCTGATAGAACATCTCGGCTCCGGCCAGACCTCGGTCCACCTGATCGTTGCGCATGAAAATCGACTGCGTTGCGCTACCGTTGCCGATGTCAAGGTAATTGTCGCGGATCACGATGTCACGGCTGGGACTGTCCGTGCCGTTGGTCCAGAACTGAATCATGTCGGAATGGTCAAGGGAGTTGGGCGATCCGCGGAAATCGTGGATATAATTTCCTTCGATGACAACACCGTCGATTTCAGAAAAGTTCATGCCGTCCATGCGGATGTCATGAATGTCGTTGCCGCTGACGACGACATCGCCACTTTCTGCTACAGTCAGGCCGCGATGGAAGTTGAAGAACTCGTTGTTCTCGACGCTCACACCGGTGGAGTTCCGGAACGATAAGCCGATGGCATAGCCGTAACCGTCGCTGACGTCCGAAACGCCCGAGGCGACATCACCGTCAAAAGTCGAATTGCTAATCGTGATATTCTGGGAGCCGGACACGTTGAAAGGCCGTTCGTAAATTTGGTCACCCGCCGCGAAGGTATAATCGAACGTTATTCCATCGAAAGTGAGGTTCCGCGCCCCGCGGACATCGAGACCGGTGATTGTCGCGGGATGATCTGGATCTGCAGAGGCAATCGTAACATCGTTTGCGAACGTTATATTGAACCCTGACTTTGCGTTCAGCGAAAGATCGCCATAGTTTCCACCATTGAGAAGGAATGTCTCTCCACCCGTGGCTTTCGACAAAGCCTCATAGAGTTCTGTAAGGGACGAAATGTGATAGGTTTTAACCACGCTTATATTCCTGCAATGACATGCTTGGACGCAACGTCATCGAAGTCTTCCAGAACTGTGGCCGTTCCACGCACGGAATTGTGTTCAAAATCTGTCTTTTGCAACTAAAGATAGAGATAACGAAATTCTCGGCCCGCCAGCCTGGTAACCTCTCAAGGTCAGTTTGTCGCGTATCCTGCGCCGAGGCGGACGTTCAGATCGACGAACCGTAGGGCCGACTGGCGGCGCAGGTCGGCCTGTGTGGCATTGGCTTGGGCAAGAGATTGTTCCGCATCGATCAGATCCCCGAGTGTTGCATCGCCAACTTTGTAGATGTCGCGGGTCAGCGACAGCGTTTCAGCGTAAAGTTGACTTGCGCGCATGGCAGCCCCCAAGGCCCGATCTGCCGCATCATAGGCCACGAGAGCGTTCTCGACCTCGAGAATAGCGGTCAGCACTGTGCTGCGCCACTGGGCATGTGCCTGTCGCGCGCTGGCTTCGCGGGCCGCAACGATGGCCCGTTCGGTCGTGTGATCGAGACTGGGAAACTGTACTACGGGCCCGAAGAAATAGTCTGTGCCACTGTTTCCGCCGATCGCGTTCAGGGTGACGGCACCGCTGAGCGAAAGTCGGGGATAAAGATCGGCGCGTGCTACGCCGATGTCAGCGATAGCTGCATAGTAGGTGCGCTCTGCTATACGGATGTCCGGACGATTGCGCAGTAGGTCGGCCGGGATGCCGACCTGAGGAGACAGGGTTGGTACGGGTTGTGACACGGTCGCGGTCAGGCGGGATGTCATATCAGGGGGCAGCGCTCCGGGGGCGGAGCCGGTCAGCACGGTCAGTTCGTTCAGATAGGCCGTAACGGCGGCCATTTGCCCCGGTAACTGTGCACGGACCTCGGCCACCCGCGCCTGTGATCGTGCAATATCGAGCCTTGTTGCCGTCTCGGCGTCACGCAGCTTGCGGGTCAAGGCAAGCGTGCGTTCGCGCCGGGCCAAGTCGCTTTGCCCCAATATCACGATCTGCTGGGCATAGCGCAGGTTGACATAGGTCTGCGTGATATTGAACAAAAGCAGAAGACGCGCTGCGTCGAGCTCGGCGAGTGCAGCGTCTGCACGGCCACCTGCGGCACGTTCTGCATTGCGGCGGGCCGCATAAGGGTCGAGAATCCAGTCCAGCCCGAACCTCGCCGTTCCCACCCCTCTGACGCCGGTACTGTCCGTGCCGGCAAGATTGGCCGAGGCCGTCGGAGAAACAGTGGCTGCACCGGGAACCGCCTTGCGTGCCGCTTCTGCGGCGATCACCCGTTCGCGCGCGATTTCAAGGCTGATATTGTGACGCAGGCCACGCATCACCAGTTGGTCGAGGACGGGGTCATGCAGCCGCATCCACCAGTCCGTGTTGTCCAGTAGCACCGGTGCGCCCTGCGGACCGGTCTGATAGTGCGACCTGAAGTCGAAACCGGGTATGTCGTAGGGCAGACCCTTGTCTCCGCAGGCAGACAGCAGCAACAGGAGCGTAACCGCAAGTCCTTGTTTACGGGATATGGCGTACGTGTCCCGCGTCATGATCTGTTGCCTTTTACTCTGCCGGACCTCGTCTTTGCGGCGGCCCCCTTTGCGTGGCCTGCCCGGTTGGACGTTGGTCTTTTTGTATCTTTTGGCGACACAAGGTTTTTCGGCAAGGTGCAATGCACGATGGAAGCAATTTCACCGCGCGATGTGCCTTGGCTGCATTAAAGAGGATCTTCTCATTCCCGAAATGCGCGGTCGAGGTGTGAGAGGATTGGATGCATCAGGTAGGATAGCACACTGCGCTCTCCAGTTTCGAGGTGGGCCTCGATGGGCATGCCCGGAACCACGGTCATGCCGGGCAGCCGCGCCAGTTCCTCTGGCGACACAGACAGGGCGACCCGGTAGAAGCTGCGGCCAGTCTGCGGATCCGCAATCGTTCCGGGCGATACGGTGACCACCCGTGCGATCAGCTTCGGTGTGACCTGCGGATCGAAAGACGACAGGCTCAGACGTGCAGTTTGGCCGGGATAGACTTGGTCGATCGCACGCGGATCAACCTGCAGTTCGAAATCCATGCCGTCGTCCAGCGGAATGATCTGGGCGATAGTGCCGCCGGGAGCGATGACACCGCCAGTGGTGTTGACCTGCATTTCATGAACGATACCGGCGGCGGGTGCGCGAATGTCCATCTGAGCCAGTTGGGCTGTTCGGGTCACTATATCCAGCGTCAGCTCGTCGATCTGGTCATTGGTTTCGCGTAGTTGGGTGACGACATCCTCGATGAAGGCCCGCTCGGTCTGCAGTGTCTTGAGCGTGCTGTCGCGGCGAGCGTTGGACAAACGAGCCAGTTCGGCCTGCTCTGCAGCCATCTGCCCTGTCAGCGCCGCACGGGCGCGTTGCAGGTCCGACAGCTCGCTTTGTCGGACCAAACCTTTTCCCGCTAGGTCGCTTTTGTTCACAATGTCACTGTCCAGCAGGTCAAGCTGGTCCTGAATGGCCGCAATCTGGCCCTGCGCGCCGATGGTCTGGCTGTCGTATTGCAGCAGGGTTTCCGCCAGCTGATCGCGTCCGCCCTGCAACACGGCGGCACGTGCGGCAAAGATTTCGCGCTGGCTGATTTCATGCGCAGCAGTGTCAGGTCTGTCAAAGGGCAATGCCGGATAGTTGAATGACAAGATGTCCTGTCCATCCTGTTCCGCCTGCAGGCGCGCCCGCAGGGCCAGGGCTGCGGCAATGCGGGTGCGCGCAATGTCGAGGTTGGTCTGCACCACTGTGGGGTCGAGGCGAACAAGCAGATCGCCCGCAGCCACCGTATCGCCGGTGCGGACGATAATGTCACTGACTGTGCCACCCTCAAGACTCTGGACCAACTTGGGTTTGCCGTGCACCACCGATTGACCGCCGGCCATCACCGCACCGCCGATCGTGAAGGTCGCCGCCCAGCCGCCCAGCACAAGGAACAGGATCAGCGTGGCTATCGTCCCCATCACACCGACGCGGCGCAGGCCAAGGTCGGGCATGGGGCCGGTCTGGATTGTCATGTCGGTCATGCCTGATACCGCCGTGTTGCGGGGCCGGCCATGCGGACGACGTCCGGCCGTGCGGATTGCAGTTCGTTGGCGACGGGAATGACGTCTGCCACGTTGGGCATCGGCACCCGTTTGGGCACCAGCGTCGGTTGCCGCACCTGCGGAGCTGTGTGGGTGGGCTGGGCGGCAGGTGTCCTTGCCCGCAGGATATCAGCGATGTCGCCGAACCGCTTCACGCAGCCATCGCCAAGGATCATCAGCTTGTTGGCCGCCTTCAGAACCTCGGGGCGGTGGGCGATGACGATAACAGTGGATTGCGCAGCGCGCAGGGCCTCGATCGTGCGCAGTAGGGCGGTATCGCCATTCGTGTCGAGGTTGGCATTGGGTTCGTCCAGCACCACCAGCCGGGGCATACCGTAGACGGCACGGGCCAGGCCCAGCCGTTGCATCTGGCCGCCCGACAGCAGCGGCGCCGCACCGGTATCGCCCAGCCGGGTGGCATAGCCGTCCGGCAGTTTCAGGATCATGTCGTGGATGCCCGTCAACTGGGCGGCGGCGATGACGGTCAGGTCGGTGGCCTGTGGGTCGAAGCGCGCAATGTTGTCACGCACGGTGCCCGGCAGCACATCGAAGATCTGCGGCAGATAGCCGATATGGCGGCCCAGGACGACCGGGTCCCATTGATCGGGCGTGGCACCGTCCAAGCGGATGTCGCCTGCATCGGCACGCAGGCTGCCGACCAGCAGGCGTGCCAGCGTCGACTTGCCGCTGGCCGAATTGCCAATGATGCCCAGAATGTCGCCGGGCAGCAGAGAGAAGGAGACATCCGACAGAATTTGCGTCTGCTTGCGGCCCGGTATTGTGCGCCCAAATTTCGTCAGCCCTTCGACAGTGATCTCTCCGGTCGGATTGGGGAGAGCGATGGGATGGGCCGCGGCCTCCTCTGCGGCGCTGAAGGTTGCCAGCAGCCGCTTGTGGGCGGCGGTAAAGCGGCCGATGCTGCGCCATTGTCCGACCAACTGGTCAACGGGTGCCAAGGCGCGTCCCGACAGCACGGAACTTGCGATGATCATGCCGCCCGAGATTTCGCCCCGCAGCACCAGCAGTGCGCCCAGCGTGAGGATGGCCGACTGCAGCAGCATACGGAAGGCGCGGCTGGTTGCTGCCAGAAGCTCTGACGGATCGCTACCTCGTTGCTGGCCACGCAGGGTGGTCCGGTGCATGGCCTGCCAGCGGGCTCCGATCGCGTCGCCCATGCCCATGGCGGTGATCGCCTCCGCATTGCGGTGACTGCGCTCTGTAAAGCTCCGCTCGGCCTGATCAAGGCCTGCGCCTTCCAAGACCGAAGACTGCGTCAGCATGCGGGTCAACAGGGCAAGCAGACCGGTGAAGGCGGCACCGGCAATGGTCAGGATGCCAAGCCAGGGATGCAAAACGAACAGGATGCCAAGGAACAGCGGCACGAAGAGGACATCAGCCATGGCCGTCACGACCGGGCCGGACAGGAACTGCCGCACGCTTTCGAGGTCGCGCATGGCCTGCGCGTCCGCGGGTGTGGTCGGATCAGCGCGCCCTGTGGCCAGAAACCGGTTGAAGGCGACCGGACCCATCGCCTCGTCCAGGCGCATTGCGGCCCGTGACAGCAGCCGGGTGCGCAAAAAGTCGTAGAATGCCAGAAAGACGAACAGGACGACGACGATCCCGAATAGCACGACCAGTGTGGGCACCGATCCGCCGGGCAGTACCCGGTCGTAGACCTGCAACATGTAGATTGACCCGGTCAGCATCAGCACGTTGAGGATGGCACTGAACAGGATGACACCGCCGACGGCGGGCCGCAGCATCGCGATCGCCTGACGATAACGGTTAGGGCGAACGGCATGAGATGGGGCGAATCTGTCGGCGTTCATCGATGGTGTCCAGGCCAGATAAGGATGACCTCAATCTGTACGGGTGACGCGGCGACGTTTGGGCAACATATTGTTCACGATGTGGCAACAAACTAAATTTTTGGTAAACAGCAGATCAGCGTTTGAGGGCTGGGAAGGCCAGGCGTGCGGCCTCTTGCGACAGGACATTGCGGATCTCCGGGGGCGGGGGCCTGTTCAGGCTGGCCATAAGCAGGGCCTTCGCTTCCTTGCGGTAACCCTTCATCGCCAGCTGGGCGGCCTTGGCAAAGGAATAAGCCAGGGCGACGGGTAGATGTGTGGGGAAATAGCGGCGCATGAAAAGCATCCGCGCACGATGCTTAAAGTATTGCGAAAAGGCCGAGGCCGGGCGGTTCATCGTGGCTGATCCGATCGCCGTGCCGGCCTTGTGATAGACAATGGCATCCGGACAGTAGGCCAGCCCTCTGGTGCCGCGCCGGAACGCCCAGTCCACCTCTTCATAATACAAAAAGTAGTTCTCGGGCATCGGCCCTGCGGCCTCGTAGAAGGCCCGGCTGGCCACCATGCTGGCGCCGGTGATGAAATCCATCGTCGCGGGGTCCGGGCGGGATGTCTGGGACGCGGTGCGGAACAGGTTGAGATTGCCCGTGATGCCGGTTCGCCGGTTTACGGTGCCGCCATCGATCTGGATCGTATCCGGATCGTCGTAATACAGGACCCGTCCGCCCATCAGGGCAAAATCCCCTGTCCCATGGGTAGCGAAGGCTGCGGCCGTTTCTGGTGGCACGGCGCTGTCGGGGTTGAGAACCCAGAACCGGTTGATCTGCGGGCGCCCCGCCAGCGCGGCCAGTCCTTGGTTCACACCGGCGGCAAAGCCGCCGTTCACTTTCGCCGTGATGAGGGTGATCGTATGATCCTGCAGGATTTGCGTCGGTGTTCCCGCTACCAGCAGCGTGACGGGTTTCGGTGCCGGGGTCAGTGCGAAGGGCATGTCGGCCGGCACCGTGTAGGGGTGCTGGCCCGAGGCCCAGTCCCGCAGCACCGCAAGCGTGTCATCGGTCGATGCATTATCCACCACGATGATCTCAAGGCGGACACCGCGGGACGCCAGCAGGCTTTCGAGGCAATCCTGAATGATGTCGGCAGAATTGAAGGTGACGACGACGACACCAAGGGTGGGCAGGGTCATGGGAAGGCCTTGTAAGGGTCAGGAGGGCACGCGTTGCACGGCAGGGCGATGCGGAAAACGGCTATAGGGCGTGCCGTGCGCCGCTGAGGGTCGCTGGAAGGCGGATGTCGGGTCCGGTTCATCGGCGGTCTGATCTGGATCGTCGCTGCCGTCGGCCGTCGGCTCGTGGAAGATGAACCAGACACCCGCCCCGAACATGAAGAACACGAAGGAATAGATGTTGGTCCATACATGGACGGTGCACAGGGTGAAGGTCAGCCCGAGAAAGGTGAAGACCCAGGCACGGCGCAGCAGGATCATGCGCTCCTGTCCTGTGAAATCGCGTCGCATGACGCGGAAGATGACGGCCAGATAGCCAACCACAAGGAATAGAAATCCCGGAATGCCATAACGGACCGCCATCACCAGCCAGAAATTGTCCATGCTGCCGGAATACATATACCACGGGCGCACCCAGTCATTCAGACCGATGCCATAGAGCGGATGCGCCCAGACGCTTTTCATACCCCATTCAAAGATGATGCCGCGCCAATACGCATTATGTGCAGAAAAAGTGGCATAGGACATGAAGACCTTGATCGGCGAGCGGTTCGACAAAAGGTCGATTGTGACGTAGGCAAAAACGAAAAGTCCAACGAGAAGCCACCACCGCGCCTTGACGGTCCTGAACATGGCGGCCCAGATAATCAATCCAAACTGCATCACGATTGCCGTAAGGGCTCCGCTGGACAAAGCCAGAAAACCGCTCAGGGCAATAATGATGCTTGTCGTGTAGCGTCTGAGTGTGGTCATCGTGCCGCGCAGGGCCACGAAGCACAAGGAAAAGGCCACCGAACAAAACAGACCGTAGTGGATCGGATGCGCGAAGACAGCTTGCACGCGTTCCAGCCCCATGCGCTTATCAATGAAGACGATTGCCACACTGGTCATGCCTGGAATCTTGCGCAATATCTCGATAATCAGGGGGCGGCCCGTCAAGGTTTCGTGGATCGCAAAAGGCGTGGTGCAGAGAACCAGAACGATCAGTGTGCGGCTGAGTGCCATGAAGGTTTCGGGCGTTCTAATGTATGCGCGCCCGATCATATAGGCTCCCAGAAATTCTACGCCGACAGATCCCATCTGCTGAACGACCTGGCCCGGATTATTGGCCGCAATTGCGACTGCACCCCATAAGATATGAAAAACAAATAAAAAGTCAGTCAGGATTATTTTGCCATAAGCGCCCGTCAGCAGACGGAATGCCAATGGCAAGATCATGACGATGAGAAATAAACGCAGGGTCGTCATGTAAAGCGGACCGGCATTGAATCCGATCGGCAGCACGACTGTCAGAAGGTAAAGCAGAACTGGACGAGGCAGTTTGTGAATCTGCGTTGCGGCCAAGAACGGGTTTGGCCTCTGTCCAATATCAGTCCGACCAAAGCTCACTGTCTGTTCGATCGCTGTCACGGACTGCCTGTTCCTGTTTCGTCGCCGGGATATGTGGTGTCTTTAGAATGTATCGGAAAAGAAAGCGACCATTTCATGATAATTCCAACGGCTTGGTCTTCGGTCATTAAAAAATTTCCTGCTCAGCGAGAGAGCTGCGGTGCGCCGATCTGTGTGCCATCGAGTGGCCCACCCTTTGCGGCAATGAAGGACGCCGGATTCGTGGGGTCGCGCAAGGCCTGCATGCCAAAGACCGTGCCGTAGAAACCGGGCTCCATGCGGGCTCTGTCCTGCACAATCAGATTTTCACCCACGGTCCAATCGGATTGCCCGGCGGCACCAGTGAGCTTGCCCGTGACATTGCGTCGAATCTGGACATCCTTGGACGTTTCGGCAACCCGTATCTGTGGAACCCAGAGGGCGATATTGTCCTTTTCCCCCTCGGATCTGGCGTTGCGCACTACCGTATTGTTCTGGATACGCAGACCATCGGTCTCTCCAACCGTGATGCCGTGCAGGTGGGCGTTGATGATGACGTTGTCTGCGATGGTGACATCGCTGTAGAACATCTCGCGTCCCGCCAGACCGCGGTCAACGAGGTCGTTGCGCATGAAGATGGACTGCGTGTAGGCCCCCTGCCCCGAATTCAAGGTGTTGTCGCGGATCACGATGTGACGCGACGGCGCGGTCGTACCGTTCGTCCAGAACTGGATCATGTCCGCATGATCCTTGCTATCCAGTGACCGCTTAAAGTCGTGGATACGGTTGCCCGCAATCAGCACGGATTCCACCTGAGAGAAGTTCATACCGTCCATCCGGATATCATGAACATCGTTGCCCTGTACGGTGATGCCCTGACTGTCGCTGATCACGAGGCCACGGTAAAAGCCTCGAATTTCACTATTTTGCAGCGCGATGTGCGACGAAGCCGTCACGCTGAAACCGAACGCGGTCCCGAAGCCGTTGTCGGTCGGTCCGCGGCCACGGGCGACGTCTCCGTCGAAAACCGCGTTGCGGATGGTAATGCCCGTGCTGGACGTAATGCCGAAAGGCCGCAGATAGGACTTGTCCTGCGCGTCGAACGTGTAGTCGAACAGGATGCCGTCGAGCGTCACGTTCTGCACATCGCGCAGGTCCATGCGCGCAATGCGGGGCGGATTGGCGGAATCCGCTGCGCGCAGCACAAGCGGCGTCTGCGCCGGAGCGGCAAAACTGCGCAAGGTCAGCGCGCCGTAGTCGCCACCGGACAGCACGATCTCTCCGCCTTGCGTCATGTCTTGCAGCGCCTGCTGGAGGGCCGCCGGCGATGTCACGCTGACGCTGTCCTGTGCATGAACGCCATGGGTCGGCAAAACCAGGGCGAGCACCGTCAGAAGCAGCATAATTCGAGATACGCACATGGGAGGGCCTTTGCTGTCGAGCGTTGGACAGGGTCCTATACCACCTTCGCGAAAAAGAAGAGTCACCGTGCAGTGAACCGTCTGAACCCGAAGCAACGCAACGCCCGGTGTCGGGGTACTTGCAGCAACGCGGGACCGGGCTGTGTTAGGGTGTCGCCTTCCCGCGCCGCTCATGGTGCGTGTCAGCCGGAGATATCAGATGACTGCTGTCGATTCCTTTAAGACTCATGCCGCCGGCATGGAAAGCCCCGTGTCGCATGCCTTTGCCGTGTCCCCGAGCGATGCAAACGACCTGGTCAAAGTCACACGGGCCCTGCATCTGGGCGGTGCCGGCAACCTGCGCGTGATCATGGCTGACGGCACCACCGTGACCTTTACTGCAATGGCGGCCGGCTGGCATCCGGTGCGTGTACGGCGCGTGCTGGCGACGGGCACCACCGCGACCGCGATCGTAGGGTGCTGCTGATGATCGGCACAAGTCTGGGGCTGGGGATTCTGGGGCTACGGGTCGGGGGGCCGGCAATACCGCCGCCCCTGCCTGACCCGGTGGTACCCGTTCTGCCCATGGCTGCCGCGGCCCGCTGGCATCCCGGCTTCTCGCAGGTCGCCACACAGAGCGGCCGGGTGGTCAGTGCAAGCGATCTGCAAGGTTTGGCGCAGGTGGCGGCCAGCGGTGCCGGACTGGGTCCGCAGGCATTGACCGACGGACAGGGGCGCAAGTTCTGGCGCTTCGCCGGGGGGCAGTTTCTTGACGTGGCGGCGGGACTGGTCTGCGGGTCGCGCAACATGTCGGTCTTCATGGTGGCCCGCGTGCCGCGTCATCCCGCGTCCTACAACCGCTATCTGTCGATGGGCAGTCAGGCGCAGGGCACCCAGGTCAACACGCTGGGCGGTCCGCTGGAAACCCGTGTCGTCAGTCAAAGCGCTGGTCACGTGCAGGCCTTCGGCAAGCTGGCCTATACCGCGTCCGCAGGGGCCGAATGGCTGGTGCCCGGTGCGCAGAAGCAGGTCATCGGCATGACCTCGGGGGCGGGCGGGCAGCGCCTGTTCCTGAACGAACGCCATGTCGACGTGGCGGCCGCCTATGCCGCGACCGGCATCGCGGGCGCCGAGATCGGGCGTTACAGCTGGTCGCCGGGCGCTGCTGTCACATGGGGGGTGTTCGATCTGTATGAGATGATCGTCTACACGACCGCCCTGTCCAACGCGGACGCCCAGGCCGTGACCGAGGCGCTGATGGGCACCCACGGGATCGTGCCCGTGACCAGTCAGTTGGTTCTGGAAGGCGACAGTATCACCCAGGGCACCGGCGACGTGACCGAGGCGCTGTCATGCGCAGCGGTCCTGACAGAGCCCGGCACGACGCATGTGCCCGCAGGCTGGCGCGTCATCAACAAGGGAATGTCGGGCAACAAGGTGTCCGATCTCATGACGCGGCGCGATGCGGCGAACGGCTGGGCCACGCAGCGCCTGCCGGGGCAGAATGTCGTGGCCTTCGAGATCGGCCGCAACGACTGGGCCGCGAACATCACGGCACCGCAGCATTATGCAAACGTGGTGTCCTACCTCAACAAGGCCACGACGGGGGTGCTGCAACTGGGGTGGACGGTGCATTTGCAGGACGTGTCAATGTCGTTGCGACGGATCTTATCAGCCACGCCGGCGCACACCGGTTCATCGACGAGACGGCGGCCGGCAATACCGCTTACTACGCGGGTGACAGCACGCATCCCAACGTGCTGGGCGCGCGCATCCGCGTCACCGGCGGCGACACGCCGCAATACGGGGTCGCGGCGGGGTTGTAGCGCAGGTCTTGCAGTATCCTTGACTATCAAGACATCATTTAAAGATCTTGCCCTGCACGGCGCAGGAGACATGTCTCTAGATTCCGAAGATCTTATTTTAGAGCCGGTTTGAAAAGTTACCGACGGGCGACATACGATTTCAGATCAGACATGAAAAATATTGAGGCGGCAAAGGCAACAAAAACACTTGCCGCCACAATATAAGCGGATCCGAATTGATTATTGTGTATCAATATTGTCTGAACGCCTGCCAGTGCAAGCATAATAAAGCTCATGCCGACAGGTAATGTCAGGGGTTTCAGGGGCAGAGAAACACGCCAACCGGCCAAAGCGACGGCCATGAAAAATCCGATCGTTTCACCCGCAATGGCAATCCATATCACGGCCAGCACGCCACCGCCTTGCGCCACAACCCACCATGCGAGCGGCAAGGAACCGACACGTACCAGATTCGATACCATGGCATTCTCACTTTTGCCTTCCGCCAAGGCGACACACGATGGACCTCCCTTAAATACTCGTATCGCCTGCATGATCGAAAGCCAGGTCATGAGCGGAATGAGAGAAAGATACTTTTCACCCAAAAGTATCCTGACAAGAGAGTCTCCGAGCAGCATCGTGCCCACAACAAGGAAAAGGCCGAATGCGAAGTGGACCTCGTAGGTTACCATGGCCAAATGCATGAATCGTGCCTCGCCCTCGGGCGTGCTGCGATCAATGACCGACAGCTGCGGTAAGAAGAAGTTCTGCGCCGATTTCGCCATGACCAGCGTCGGCGTCAGGGTCAGTGTGAACCCCATCGAGAAGATCGCGAGCGTCTCCATGCCAAGCTCTCGGCCCACGATCAGCTTGTCGCCGTTGAAAACGCCAAACAGCAGGATGCCGTTCAGCAAAAGCGGCCAGCCAAAGCGCAGCGACTGGGTCATGACGGCGCGGTCCAGTACCAGCCGGTAAGGCCGCCGCGAGACCAGATGCGAGATCACGGCCGTCATTAGCGCCTGCACCACGATGGCATACAGCATAACCTTGTAATCACCATACCACGCCGCCAGCGGCCAGATGGCCAGCACCGACAGCAGCGCCGGCACCGCGCCGGTCAGGATGACGGGCCAGAACACCATGGACCGGTTCAGGCGATGCACGTCGAAATGGGTGAAGGCGTTCAGCACCGGTACCAGCGCCATGACGCGGTAGGCCCAGGCCGCCTGCGGCACGTTCAGGAAATCTGCAATCAGTCCGGCGCTGACGAACAGCACCACACCAGAGATCACGCCGCGCAGGACCTGAAAGCCTTGAAGGGCGGCTTGGAAATGCGAATCTTCGCCGTTCTTGGCCTGCACGATCTGCTGTTGCAGGCCAAGGGCCGAGGCCATCTCGACCACGGCCATGGCGATGGCGAAGGTCGACGCCACGCCGTAATCCGCCACTGGAATCATCCGGGCGATGATCAGGTTGCGCGCCAGCAGCAGCAAGGATGCGGCTGCATTGCCTGACAGGATTAGCAGGGCAGATCGGAACATGGATCGGAAGGCACCGTTATGCGGGATCGGACGATCCAAGATATACTGGTGTCATCTGCGCCGACATGGCCTGCGTCAAGACATGAGATGCATGATACGGGCGAAGTCGTTTGTCTGCAGTATAAACGAAAAAGGGATGCGCCTTGATTGGGCGCATCCCCTCATTGTTCCTCGATTCCGGCTCAGGCTACCATCATGTCGTCGCTTGGCATCGTACCGTCCGAAAACGACAGACCCTTTGTTGCCAGATAGTCTTCCCACTGGGCGTTGAGACCGCCCGACCAGGAATCGAGCAAGACGATTTTCTGGGTGGAATTGGTCGTGGCATTGTAGACTTCAATGACGATATCGGTCGAGTTGTCCCCGTTCCGCAGGTCGTAGCCGTTGAATTCGGCATCATCCACCATTGTGTGGCTGATCGACAGAACCTCAAACTCAGCAGAAGCAGAATCGAGGAAACTGAAAGTATCACCCTGACGGATGTCGAAATCCATCACGTAATCCGTTGCACCATCGCTGATGTGGCCAGCGCTCCATTGAAATTCGTCAGCGCCCAGACCGCCCATCAGAACGTCAGATCCTGCACCGCCGATGATCACGTCATCGCCGCGTCCGCCGTTCAGATAATCGTTGCCGCTCAAACCTTGCATCGTATCGTCGCCACGCGTTCCGGTGATGGAATCGTCCACGCCCTGCGCGGTACCAATGAAGTCTGCCATGTCCAAATCTCCTGTGTAAAAATCCAAAGGCCCAAACAAGAACCCGCAGAAAATCTTGCACGTCTCTCAAGGCCTGACGATAATATCGCCACAAAAAAGCCACATTTTTTTGTGGCGAAAGTTAACAAATGACTAAGGGCCCAGTTTTTTTTGACGCTGACAGCCTTGGCGTGATAAAATAGCAACAATCGTCTCAGTGGTTTTTCGCTCATCGATGGTGCAACGAAAACGATTTTTGCCAAGAAATTCAATCTAAGATTGTTTTTGCCCTTATTCCTTGGGTCTTATAGGCAAATGATTCGATGTTTGAGATCAGAATTATTCGGCGAACTATTGCCGATGGCGCGTCGTGATCTGTACTCCCGTGTATTATGGCGTCACCGGTGGAACCTATATCATGCCCGGTCCATCGTATTATTAAGCAGTAAGGCGCACTTTACTCCCCCGCCTATAGGTCCAAGAGCTTTTACGGGTGACGTCTCCCGGGAGGATGTTTAGGAAGTCCGCACGCCTCAAGGATCCGTTTTCCCGATGTCAGCAGTTCCACCGGCCACAGAGACGGACATACCGTCGGCCCCCAGTCTTTCGAAGGTCGCGCGTGGCAATCTTTGCGCCGGGTGTGGTGCCTGTGCTGCCCTGACATCCGGCAAGATCGAGATGGTCCCGATGGCCCCGGGATACCTCCGCCCCGCACAGAACGCTCCGTTGAGCCCCACGGAAGATGCGGCAATTGCATCGGTCTGTCCCGGCTTGGGCCAGACCGTCGCCACAGCGGGGCGGACTGACCACGTGCTCTGGGGGCCGTATGTCACCATGATGTCCGGATTTTCGACACATTCCGACCTGCGCCACGCCGGGGCATCGGGCGGAGCGCTCTCGGCAATCCTCCTTCACCTAATCGAAAGCAGCACTGTCGATGCGGTAGTCCAGATTGCGGCGGCAGGCGATCTGCCGATCGGCAATGCCACTGTCGTCAGCACCGAACACGACGGAATTCTTGCCGGCGCGGGATCGCGTTATGCACCGTCGGCGCCGCTGGCGGATCTCGCCGCGCAGCTGGCGGATCATGCAGCCACCGGGCGACGCTTTGCCCTCGTCGGAAAGCCGTGTGATGCGGCCGCGTTACGGGCTTTGTGTGATGGCGATCCCCTCTATGCCGCCGCCTTTCCGGTGATCCTGTCGTTCTTCTGCGCGGGCGTGCCGTCGTTGACCGGGGTCGAAAAGATCCTTGGGGCCTTGGGCACCGATCTGGACAGTACCGCAAGCTTTCGCTTCCGCGGCAACGGCTGGCCCGGACGCGCCACGGCTGTCGCCTACGACGGCACCGTAAGATCCATGAGTTATCACGACAGCTGGGGTAAGATCCTGTCCAAGCATGTGCAGCACCGTTGCAAGATTTGCGCGGACGGGACCGGCGTCGCGGCGGATATCGTCTGTGCGGACGCTTGGGAAAGCGACGCGGCGGGTTACCCGGTCTTCGCCGAAGCCGATGGTATCAGCCTTATCGTGGCCCGTACCGCATTTGGTGCCGATCTGATCTCTGGCGCACAGAGCGCCGGGCGGCTTGAAACGACGCCTTTCGATATCACCACACTGGCGGCGATCCAGCCCGGGCAACGCGAACGGCGCCGCGCCCTGCTGGCGCGCCTTACCGCCCTGCGTCTACTGGGACGGCCCGTGCCGCGCTACCGCGGCCTTCACGTTGCGGCCGCGGCCCGGCAGAACCCGCTGGCCCGCAACATCAAGAATTTCCTCGGGACCCTGCGGCGCGGCCTGCGTCGCGGGGCCTGATCATCACGCAGGATTTCCATGTCTCAGACACCCGTCAAGATCTGTCTCATTATGCATTCGACCCGGTCCGACAATTTGGGCGTCGGGGCGCTGACCGTGTCGGAAATCGAGATCATCCGCGGCATAGCGCGCGATCTGGACCGCCCGATCGCCATCACGGTGATGGACTGGCAGGATGCCCGCACGCCCTACGTCAGCGGCCCCGACGTGACCGTGATCGACCTGGACGGTGCAATGATGCGCAGCCCGAAGGGTTTCTTCGCCATCGCCCGCCGCGCCGATCTGGTGATCGACATCGGGGCCGGCGATAGCTTTGCCGACATCTACGGCACGGGCCGTTTGCGCCGCATGTTCCTGCTCAAGGCACTGACCCATCTGGCCGGCACCCCGCTGGTCATGGCACCGCAGACCATCGGGCCGTTCACCCGCAGGACCTCGCGTCTGGCGGCAAGGGTCACCATGCACCGCAGCGCCATCGTGGCCGCCCGCGATGCGATGTCTACGCAGGCCGCGCGCGATTTGGGCTGCGATACCGTGATCGAGGCGTCCGACGTGGCCCTGCGCCTGCCCTACACGCGTCCTGCCCCGCGTACGGGCGGCCCGGTCAAGGTAGGTATCAACGTATCCGGCCTGCTGGTGGGCGGCGGCTATACGGGGCAGAACGAATTCGGGCTGAAGATGGATTATCCCGGCCTGATCCGCGACCTGATCCAGCACTTCCAGTCGCATCCGGACGGCTGCGAGGTGCACCTCGTATCCCACGTCATCGTGCGGACGGGCCGCATGGCCGGCGAGGATGATTTCGGTGCCAGCACACGGCTGGTCGAGGAATTCCCCGGTACGGTCCTGGCCCCGGCCTTCGCCTCGCCATCCGAGGCGAAAAGCTACATCGCGGACCTCGATTTCTTCATGGGCGCTAGGATGCACGCCTGTATTGCGGCATTCTCGTCAGGGGTGCCCGTCATACCGATGGCCTACAGTCGCAAGTTTGCGGGGCTCTTCGGCACGATTGGCTATGACCGAACCGTCGATTGCACGACCCAGTCCGCCGATACGATCCGAGAGGCCATCATTGCCGGCTATGAAAATCGCCTGGCTATCAAGGCCGAGGCGGATGCCGCCTTGGTCCGGGGACTGACAAAGTTGCAAGTATACGAGGATGCACTGCGCTCGCTTATCACGAGGAAAGCTGAACACTGATTTGCCAGGCTCAGGTTTCGGGCGGCCAAGTGCGGCGGCCTATGACCTTGGCGGGGTTGCCGCCGACAATCGCGTTTGGTGCGACATTTTTGGTAACGACTGCACCGGCCGCAAGAATGGCTCCGTCACCGATGGTCACCCCCGGCAAAACGATAACGCCGTAGCCGAACCACACATCGCGCCCAACAACGATGTCGGCTTCGGTCATAGCCTGTTCCGTCACCGGGCTGCCGTCGTTGAACCGATAATTCGCAGCCGTCAGCATGACGTTTGGCGCAAACAGCGCGTCCGACCCGATTACGATACGGCCCCGCCCCGGCCCGGCCCACAGGCTGACATTGGCACCGATACGTGATCCGTCCCCAATTTCGATATTACGACCGTTCGCAAGACTGACGTTGGGCGCAATGATCACGCCCCGTCCACGCTTGACCTGCCGCAACTCTGTGACGTGGGTATGGCCGTAGTAGTTCATAATCCTGAACATATGGACCATGTTGCGCGGATCCAGGATCGCACCCAGCAGGCGCAGCACCCGCTGCGGCAGACCAAGCTTCTTTTTGTAGATCATGTCATCAGACATCGCAGGCCCATCCTTGTCGTGCGGCTGCCCATGCGTAGACGCCGCTTATAGGCCCGGCAAGGGCAGGATCCCCTGCACCACGCACACTATGGCTGTGGGACTGGTCACGATGTAAGAGACGATAAACGCCCCGATCCCAACCAGAGGCATTGTGTGCCACTCGCTGTCGTCATCATACCGCACTTCAACGATACCGACCGATTGGGCCGGTGCCTGTCCGCATTGTATCCGCAACTGACGCCGGACGTCCAAGCCATCGTCGTGGACAACGGTTCGGTGCAAAGGCTTGACGCGTTGCAGCAGACCTACCCCGATGTCGTGTTCGTCACCGAGTCCCGCAAGGGCGCAGCCATGGCTCGCAATCGCGGGGTGGCCGAGACGACGGCCCCTCGCCTTTTCTTTCTGGACTGCGACTGTGTCCCCGGCCCTGACTGGGTCACGACGGCGCTTGCGATCTGCGACCGCGCGGACATTATCGGGGGCACTATAACGGTGTTTGACGAAACCCCTGCCCCCCGATCGGGTGCGGAAGCATTCGAAACCGTCTTCGCCTTCGACAATCGCGCCTACATCGAAAAGAAGGGCTTTTCGGTGACCGCCAATCTGCTGACGACGCGCCGCGTCTTTGCAGCGACAGGCGATTTCAGGACCGGCCTGTCAGAGGATCTTGACTGGTGCCATCGTGCCCGCGCGCAAGGGTTTACACTGGTTCATGACGATGGACTGCGGGTCGCGCATCCGACACGGTCGGACTGGACGGCGTTGCGGCGAAAATGGCAACGCCTGACGGACGAGGCCTGGGGCCTGCAGAACAGCGGGCTAATGGGGCGCCTGCGCTGGCTTGCACGTGCTGCCATGATGCCCCTCTCGATCCTGGCGCACACCCCGCGCATTTTGCGCAGCCCCGCTCTTGCGAATGAGGGTGAGCGCAGATCGGCGTGGATGACCCTGGCACGGTTGCGATTGGCCCGATCTGGCTGGATGTTGCGGCAGGCTTTTCTAAATTTTAAATAGTAGTCGTAATGTCGCCTTATAATCTTCTCAAAATTATGTAAAAAGCATTAAAATACGAACGGGAGATAATATGTCATTTAAATATACAGGAAGATATCCTGATACATTCATGGAGGCTGTAGGAAACTATGGTTTCCTAGCGACATGTCGAACGCGCTTGCGCGACGTATTTCTTTTGATGAGAAGAATATATTTGGTGAAAGTGTGGAAAATGGATATCCATCCATATACTTTGATATCACTAAAGGCTACGCTTGATCGCACTTATCCTCAGGGCATACATATTGATGAGGGTAGCGCTGTATCTTTTGGAGCAGTTATTTTATCTCATGATCATACCGTAGGAAAACATACCGATACGCATATTGGTAAGTTTTGTCAAATAGGTGCGCGTAGCTTTATAATGCCAGGTGTCAGGGTTGGTGACCATTCGATAGTGGCAGCAGGGGCAATAGTTACGAAAGACGTTCCTGAAAGATCTATCGTGGCCGGCAATCCAGCGCGAGTCATTCGCTCAAATATTATGACGACAAATTGGGGTAAACTCGTGGATCGTGGAGATACGGATTCCAAAGAATAGAAATCGGATCAGAGGCTAAGATAATCTCAGTATTTTAATTGATGGATTGGTTTTTTCAATTTGCAGGCCTTGCGCTCATTTTTACGACTGCCGGGACTGGGATTTTATCTTTATTGATATGGTGCTTTAGGGGCATCACTATAGAATTAGTATTTCTTATCTTCACTATGCTGATATTTCTAATATTGACGCAGCATCCTTTGCCAGACCGCGCCGCGATGATCTGTCCGATCAAAGGCGCGCAACCGCAGCTGATCCCGTTCAATTTCCTGCAGACCTTCGTGCATCTGTATCGTAACGACGCCGCGATCCTGAAATGGATCACGAACCGGACCATCGCGGCGACGGTCATGAACGTTGTGCTTTGCGCGGCCATCGGGGCCGCTCTAGCCCCCTATGTCGTCACATGGCGCCGCATGATGATGTTTGGTATCGGCCTGACGCTGCTGGTCGAGCTGACACAACTGACCGGGGCATGGGGCCTTTATCCTTGTGCATGGCGCAAGTTCGATGTGGACGATCTGATGATGAACGCACTAGGCGTAGCCCTTGGCTGGCTCTGGATGCGCCGCAGGGGGTGGGTGATCTGATCCGATACTTAGGAACATCCCCACGATGCATCCCCGCCGCACGAACTGCGTGGTCACAAACGCAAAACGGCGGCCGAAGCCGCCGTCGTATTGCAGTGGTCGCTTTGGATCAGACCGTTGTGGACTTCCGACGCTTGGCTACGAAGGCCATCATCAGGATCGCCGACAGACCCAAGGGCAGGCTGGCAGGCACCGGAACCGGCGACAGCGTAAAGGTTGCATTCACCAATGCACCATTCGCCTTGCCCGGTGTGAACGTGCCTGCGGGGCCTGCATTGAACGTTGCATCATTCAGGCTGACACGCAGGGCGGTGCCGTCGCGAAGGTTGATGAAACCACCATTCGTAAAGTCGATGACACCATATGTCATGCCGCCAGCAGTCTGGGCATAAGTGGTGCCGCTGACCGACGTGGTACCCTGACCGAAGCTGAAGGCCAGCGTGAAAGGCTTCGCCATGGTGTCGTTGCCATCCAGCGCTTTTTGCAGCGTGCGGACGATGAACAGATCAGCCGTGAATGAATCGCCGACCGCATCAAGCCCGAAGCTGAGCGGGGCAGACATAAAGACTTGTGATCCGCTGTTCTTAACAACGGCCGCTTTTGCCTGAAGCCCGGGATTGGTCGCGTTGATCGCTGTAGTGAAGAACGACGACCCCATAAAGTTAACCGTCGCGGCACTCGCGCCACTGCCGAAGCATGACATTGCGGCGATGGCCATCAAAATCTTTTTCACGGCAGCTCTCCAAGGCGTTTATTAATATTCTGCAGATAACACATCACTACGAAGTGACAAGTGCAATCGCCACGATTTCCGGGCCTACGCATCAAGGATGTGAATTTCTGACCGCATTGCACAAGGATTGATCAGCACGCGACACGCCATGAGCAAAGATACCTCGCCACATGATGTCCGCCCCTTGTGAAGCAACCGGCATCCTGCGCTCGCGCCAGCATATTTGCTGTCACAGCGGGTCGGGTAACCATCAAAGAGGTCGTTAAGACTATTTTAATCAAAGCCGGTCAATTTTTGTCTCGTCTGGTGGGGACATGTACCATGGAACGAAACGGCACATTGGATCTTGCAAGGCTGGTGGCAGCCTTCGGGATCGTTGCGTTCCACGCAGGTGGCCCGGGTGCTGCAGTCGGCTATGCGGGGTTGCCTTTTTTCCTGATCCTGCTTGTGGCCTATGCACGCCCTGCGGCACACGTCATGGATTTCGGCAGATTCACAATCGTCCGCGCGCACCGGTTGCTGCAACCGTGGGTGATCTGGTCCGCCATTTATGGCACCCTGAAATTGCTGGAGGCTACCCTGACCGGCCGGCCCCTTTCGCAGGAATTCAACGCAGGGATGATCCTTACTGGACCTGCACTGCATCTGTGGTTCCTGCCGTTTGCGTTTCTGGTCAGTATTCTGCTTTATCCTGCTCTGCGCCTTGTGCGGCCGACCGCCATCGTCATCGCTTGCACGCTTCTTGTTGGGACGGGTCTGGCCATGTCAGGCCTGCAGCAGGACCGCTTGTTTCCGACACCCATCGCACAGTGGCTATTCGCAGGCCCTGCGGTCTGCCTTGGGGTTGCGCTGGGGTTTTATCAGGGGCGGACCGTGGTGCAGGCGATGATTTGGTCCATCTTTATGGGGATCGCGTTTGCCGCAGGCTGGACCGCAGGCGTTCCACAGCTGGCCATCGCAGGCGGTGTTTTCATCCTTTGCACTCTCTGCCCCACCCATTCGACGGCTTTTTCGCGATGGGCGTCCAACGTGGCCATGGGCGTTTATCTGGTCCATCCGCTGTGTCTGTCAGTTCTGGATCGCGTCACCCCGCTGAAAGAGGCCACGGTTGAGATGACGGTGGCGGCCTGCATCTGCGCGACACTTTTGGCCAGCCGTCCTGATAGGCTGATCTGGCTGGCGCTGCACAAGACCGAAAGCGCGTTATCGGGGACTCCCCGGATGCAAACTGGTAAACAGTTTGTTGATGGCCTGAAAAGCATCGATTCAAACCCATGAACTTGCTATGTGCAAAAAACGGCTGCAACAGCGGGCGTGATTTTATTTGTGCATAGAGTGACCTGATCGATGTCCGACAGCGTGCAACCTGCGAGCGGTTCAATGGCCGCGCGATTTACAGCAATAGATCCGTGGGGCTTTTTCTGGATCGTTGCGCTGATCGCGACCGCAGTGCCGATCTTCTGGCTGGGATTCCAGTCACTTGGTGCGGCCTGGATGACGCCGGAATACAGCCACGGTCCGCTGATTCCACTGATTTCTCTCTATCTTTTCCTGCGCGAGCTGCGGCATGCACCGCTTGCAGCGGCGGATGTGACCGCCAACCGAATTCCCGGTATTATCGTCATCGTGGCCGGGCTAGTCTTTGGCATCTTCGGCAATCTGGTGCAAATCCCGGATATCGTGACCTATGCTTTCATTGTCTGGGTCGGGGGGGTCGTGCTGACCGGCTTTGGCTGGGCTCGTGGCCGTACTCATCAGCTGCCGGTGCTGCATCTGGTCTTCATGCTGCCCCTGCCCCAGTTCGTCTACTGGAAACTGACGATCTTCCTGCAGCTGGTCTCGTCGGAACTGGGCGTGTGGTTCATTCAGATGGCGGGCATCCCCGTCTTTCTTGAAGGCAACGTCATCGACTTGGGCATCTACAAGCTGCAGGTGGCCGAGGCCTGTTCCGGCCTACGCTACCTGTTCCCGATCCTGTCATTCAGTTATCTGTTCGCGATCCTGTATCGCGGGCCGTTCTGGCACAAGGTCGTCATGTTCATGATGGCGGCGCCACTGACCGTCTTCATGAATTCCTTTCGGATTGGCATGATTGGTATCCTGGTCAACAGCTACGGCATCGGCCAGGCGGAAGGGTTTTTGCACTTCTTTGAAGGCTGGGTGATCTTCGGTGCCTGTATCGCAATCCTGTTCCTGACGGCCGTGCTGCTGCAGCGCCTGACACCCAGTCCGCTGGGCCTGCGCGATACTATCGACATGGATTTCGACGGGCTAGGCGCACAGGCAGGCCGTATTCTGCGGGTGGCCCCGTCACCTGGGGTCATTGTGGCAACCGGCCTAACCCTTGCGATCTCGGCTCTTTTCATCCTGACACCCGCTCCGGAACGGATCATGCCCGACCGCGACCGGTTTTCCGCGTTCCCACGTGATATTTTGGACTGGAATTCCTATACTATCCCGCTGGAGCCGGATGTGGAGCAGGTGCTAAAGGCATCGGATTACATCAACGCCGTATATACCAGTCCCAGCAATCCCAATACCTACATCAACTTCTTCGCGGCCTACTACGACAAGCAGACAGAAGGCTCCGGCATCCATTCGCCGGAAGTCTGCCTACCTGTCGGTGGGTGGGAGATCTTCTCGATCGCTCAGACACCGATCGCGATGCCGGATACGGTCTATGGCACATTCGACGTCAACCGCGCCGTCATCGAAAAGGGGCTCTCCCGCCAGCTTGTATATTACTGGTTCGAACAGAGGGGCACGCGGATGACCAACGACTACATGGCCAAGATCGATGTGGTCTATGACAGTCTGACCATCGGTCGGACGGATGGTGCGCTGGTGCGTTTCGTGACCCCGATTGCCGAGAGCGAAACAGAGGCTGATGCGGATGCGCGGATGCAGAAATTTATGGCGGACCTTCTGCCAAAGCTGCCACGCTTCATTCCGGAATAGACCCCTTGCCCGCTTTAGCGACCCCGGTCACAAAGTGACATGACGCAATCCGCTCCCCCCCCGACCCGACCATGGCTGCCATTTTCCATCACACTCTTGCTTACCTTGTGCATTGTGCCAGAGCTGGTGTTGCAATTGACGGATCACGGTATGCTGGGCCCCCACGACCTGCGCAGCACTGCATTCCGCTACGGGGCGTTCCAGTCGGATTTGATCAGCGGCGGCAAGGTGCTGTTTGAGGGACAATCCTTTACCATCTTCGTGACCTACATGTTCCTGCACACCGGGTTACAGCACCTGGTGGTGAACATGATCGGACTGGTCTGGCTCTGGCGACTGATCCTCGAGCAGCGTTCGGCAGGCGACGCAGCGCTGCTTTATCTGATGTCGGGCGTCGGGGCGGCGTTGGTATTCGCCCTGTTCGGACCGCAGCACACGGCGATGGTGGGTGCGTCCGGCGGCCTGTTCGGGCTGCTGGGGGTTTACGGCGTCGACAGTCGACTGTTCTGGTCGGACGTCAACCGGACCGGTTTGCTGCAGAAAGTGGGACGTCTGGTGCTGATTGCCGTAATTCTGGTGCTGTCCGATCTGGTCAGCCGAGTCGCCATCGGCACCAGCGTGGCGTGGCAGGCACATACGGGCGGATTTCTGACAGGAGCCTTTGCCGCACTGATCTGGCCCCGGCGTTAAATCAATTCCAATCTAATCCTCCCGGTTTCTGCCGGAAAGGTGACACAGTCCCGCCACAATTCAGACCTTAATCAACACAGAAAGGCCACGCATGACGGAAGGAACCTGACGTGATCATCCTATGCATTCTAGGTGGTATAGTTGGCGCATTCGCCGGTGTCCTGACGGGTCTGTGGTATGGTATCGACCTGCTGGGTCTGGTCAGCCTCTATCTTCTGTGCGGGACGGTCAGCTTTGTGATTACTCTGGCAATTGCCATCGTGTCGGGCACCGGAATGCCTGCGTCATCTCAAGACATAACGCGCGCTTCTGTCAAATAGCTGTCAGTCATGATCAGTAAAAAAGACGAGTAGCATCGGAGCGTAACATTATTCATTAGATAGCGTGGTAATAGCAGACCTTAAATTGTAAAAATTTTATAGCGACCATGTAGCTAGCGATAAGATACCATTTAGATAGTATTTATTTTTATATCGATTATAAATCGAATTTATTGTTGGCTGTTAGTTTACAAAATTTATGCGACGTGCCAAATATAGTTTACGGTCTGACAGCCGCCATATGATCGATATGAGCTTGCGAAAGAATAGGCCTTGTCCGTTATCACGTTTGCAAACTTTAAAGGTGGGGCTGGCAAAACGACTGCAGCCCTGTTGCTCGCCTCGGAACTAGCGTCTCGCAAGGCCGAGATTGTCATCATTGATGCTGACCCCGGGCGCTGGATTTCTCATTGGGGTGCACTGCCCGGCAAGCCAGACAACATTCGCATCATTACCAACGTAGTCGAGGACGATATTGTCCAGCATATCTACGCCGCCGCCAGCCAAACCCAGTTCGTTATCATAGATCTTGAAGCTACGGCTAGCACGATGACCGCAAACGCTATTGGCATGTCCGACCTTGTTGTCATACCGACGCAAGGCGGATCGATGGATACCAACGGGGCAGCCAAGACGGTCCGTCTGATCCACAATCAGAAACGTGTGGCGCAACGATCAATCGCACACGGTGTGCTGATGACTCGCACGAGCGCCGCCGTTGCATCCCGATCGTTTAAGAGCGTTCGCGCCCAAATGATCGAAGCTGGGATCACCCTGTTTTCCACACCCATCGTCGAACGTGCAGCATACCGCGACATTTTCGATTATGGCGGTTTGCTGCGCGATCTGCCGACCGCACAGGTGTCCAATCTGGAAAATGCCTGCAAGAACGCGCAGTCCTTCACCGCCGAAGTCCTGTCGCAACTCAAGGCAGGTCTGGAACAGCGGGGCAGCCATAAGGTGAAACGCAAGCGCGCTGCTTCGGGTTCTGTCGACGATCTGGCGGGCTTCAGGCCTCGCGATTGGCCGATCGGTGCGCCGGTGCGCAAACCACCAAAGGTGCAGGCCGCCGAGAACCCGGGATTTCGCAGCCGCCGCACGGGGCGCACTGCACAGCTTAATCTCAAGGCTCGACCCGATACGATTAAAGAGTTTTGCGATCTGGCCGATTCAAACGGCTGGGGATTGGGTGAAACGCTGGAATATGCAGTCTGCTTGTTGCAGCGTGACTATGGGAAAAAGATTGCCTAAATGCGCGGCGGGGCAGCAATTGCCCTGTCTTTGTCTCAGTTTCGTCTTGTCATCCTGCAATCCTTGGGATGACTAGACCTTTTAGCCTGTCTGGACCTCCATGACCGACCATGCCGACCGCCACATCCTGATCGTTGTCGAAAACCTGCCCGTACCACTCGACCGCCGCGTCTGGCTGGAGGCCACGACCCTGAAGCAGGCAGGCTACGACGTATCCGTGATCTGCCCAATGGGACGGGGCTGGAATACTCCTTATGAAGTGATCGACGGTGTCCATATCTACCGCCATACTGAACCGCCGGAAGCTCATTCTGGGGCCTTGGCATATGCCCGCGAATACAGCCACGCGATCAGGCACTGGTTTCGGCTGGCGCGGGTCGCATGGCAGCGACGCCCTTTCGATGTCATTCAGGGCTGCAACCCGCCGGACCTGATTTTCCTGCTGGCGCTGTGGTATCGCCTGTGGGGGGTGCATTACATGTTCGACCATCACGATGTCTGCCCGGAACTGTTCGAAGCAAAGTTCGGAAAGAAGGGTCTGCTCTACCGCGTCATGCTGATCTGGGAGCGGATGACCTTTGCCACGGCCTCTGTGTCGATGGCAACAAACGGCAGCTTCCGTGACATCGCGGTCCGGCGCGGCAAGATGGCGCCCGAAGACGTCTTTATCGTCCGGTCCGCCCCGCGGATCGAAAACTTCATTCCCGGTCCCGGCGACCCCAAGATGCGGCGCGGCGCGGCATCTGTCATGGGTTATGTGGGTGTGATCGGCCAGCAGGAAGGCATGGACCTGCTGGTGCTGGCCGCCGATCACCTGATCCGCAAACTGGGCAACACCGATGTGCATTTTCTGATCGTGGGCTTCGGTCCACAGTTGGAAGAGGTACAGCGCGACGTGGCGGCGCATGATCTGGACGCGTATTTCACCTTCACCGGCGCGCTTTACGGCGACGACCTGCTGGCCGCACTGAACGTGATCGACATCGGTGTGTCACCGGACCCCAAGAACGCGATGAACGACATCTCGACCATGAACAAGGTCATGGAATACATGACTCTTGAAAAGCCGCTGGTGCAGTTCGACCTGACCGAAGGCCGCGTCTCTGCTGGTAATGCGGGCCTTTATGCGCGCGCCAACGATCCTGTGGACTTTGCAGAAAAGATAGCGGCACTGATGGACGATCCCGACGGGCGGGCCCGCATGGGGGCAATGGGACGCGAGCGGGTGCTGAACGACCTGTCATGGTCCCACACGGAACCACAACTGCTGGCCGCCTATGACCGGATCTACCGCAAGATGGGACGCGGCTGACAACCGTCAGTAACGAGTCACAAAACTACGGCGCAGTTGCAGAAACACCGTGTTCGACCGGGCGGTCACGCCCGGGTCATCCTTGGCGTAACGATAGCTGTATCCGGCTGCAGCTGACCAGTCCGGAGTCAGTGACCGTGTATAGGTCGCCCCTAGCGTGGCATCCTGCGACTGACGCGTGGTCTGGGTGTCCTCGACCTGTGCCAGATTGAAGCCCACCTCCAGCCCGGACAGCGGCGTCAGACTGCGCGTGTAGGCCAGCGACAGCTGCGTTGTCAGTTGTTCGCTATCCTGTTCGTTCTGTACCGACACATCGCGCGACAGTTCGAAGTTCAGCGCACCATCCGGAAGGTCACGGCTCGCACCAATGGACCCGATCAACGCGGTGCTACCCCGATCAGACAGGCTGACCCCGATCTGACCTGAAACAGTCCCGCTCGGCAATGCGAGCGTGCGTCCGGCCGACACGCTGTAACGCTGCCCGGCGTTGCTGTCGGTCACCCCCAGTGTAGCACCGACTGTACCAAGCGGCCGGTCGATGGACAGACCCGTCGTCAGAGTCGTCGTGTCGCTCGTGTCGCGGGCACCATCCTCGTCGAAGATGCTATAGGATAGGCCCAATGTGAGATGCGCCGCCTTGGTCAGATCCAGCTCCGACGTCCCGCCAAGGGTCAGACGGCGGTTATCCTGCAATGCCGTGCCGTCCAGACCTGTGGCAGAGCCACCCGTGTAGGTCACCTTGTCGACCGCCGCAGACAAACCATAACTAATCCGGGAGGTCAGCCCCCATGTCAGGCCAGCCCGTGCCGACACGGCCCGGCGTATGGCAGTACCCGTCACGATTCCGGCAAGCCCGATATCATCTGCGACGACGGCCTCGTTACGCGACAGGTCGGTCTGACTGAATGTGGCCGACAGGTCCAATGTGCTGTCCGCACTGCTGCGGTTGTAGGCGGTAGATAAACGCGGCGCTGTTATGCCGGACGCGTCGGCACTGGTTCCAGCACGGGCCTCGCCACTGGCATTCACAGCAAAGGACGACGCAGGCGTTGCGGTCAACAGGCCAAATGAAAGACCCGCCACCGCATCCAGACTGCCCGATTTGTCCGCGTCGGCCCGCAGGCCCTTGTTGTCCGTCGCCTCAAGCCTGAAAGTCGTCCCGAAGGTCAGCTGGATACCACCGGTCTCATAGGATTGCGCGGCAAGAATGGCTGGCACGGCGACAGCCCCCATGACGAGACAGCAAAGAGGCTTCGGGTGGCGAAAAGACATCATGCGCTTGTCCTTAATCCCCGTCTTCCAGGGCTATCGCAGAAGGCAGCCGTGACGGGGACGAACCCGTCGCGGCGTTTATTCGAACAGGCGGCGCTGAGGGACGACGATGACATCGCCATCGGCCAAAGTCGACCGGCCCGATGCGACCAGACCCGCCTCGATCGCGGGATAGTCCAGGACATAGACCTGTTCGACACCACTGGAATCTGCACGGCGCAGTTGCACGCGCTTGTTAGCGGCAAACTTGGTGAAACCGCCCATGATCGCGAACATCTGCAGAACCGTGGTGCCGGGTGCGACGTCGATCTTGCCCAGCTTGTTGGCCTCCCCAACAATATAGACCGAGATGACCGGATCCTTGGCTTCGACTGGCGGGGTAACGGCGCGGGGTTCGCGTACGGCCAGTCGCTCGAGCGAAACGAAAACCGTCGGCGGGGCCGCAAAGCTGGGTGCGAGGCGCGCGATCAGATCGCTTTGGACCGCATCGACTGTGCGACCGGAGACACGCAAGGTGCCGGCCTGGGGAAAGCTGATGCGCCCGTCGGGGGCGATCAGGACACTGCGGTTAAGACTGGGGTCTTCAAGCACCTCGACACGCAAGCTGTCGCCTGCGCGCAAACCGTAAGCCTCTTGGGCTGCGACAGGCGCGGCTCCTGCAGTAATCGTCACGATAGTCAGACACAGACCGGCGACCACGGCCATCAGGCGATGGCGGACGGTCAAGGACGTCGTCGTCATATTGGGCATCTGGATTTCCTCCCGGAGTAGGGCAGCTTCTACGGCTGGTAATTTCGTTTAAGGCGGCGCCGGATAAACGCCAATGACAAAACAAACGAAGTCGCATCCCAGCCCGATAAGTCCAGCCACAGTGCCGGGCATGCAACATGTAAGCCACAGGGCTTCTGGCGAGTCAGGGACTCTTGGCCGCCGGCAGTGTCGCCAGAGTTTCCCGGGCGGTCTGGAACTGGGGTAGCGTGTTGCCGGCTGCCATGTCGAGACCGCGGGTCAGGGCCTCTCTGGCCTGTTCTGTCTGACCCTTGGCCGCGTAGGCCAGACCCAGATGAACCTGAACCAGAGGGTCATTAGGCAAACCGGTCGCAGCCGGCACCAGATAGGTCAGCGCCTCATCAAAATTGCCGCGCCGGTATGCGATCCAGCCATATGTATCGGCAAAGGCAGGCACGGTTGTATCGCGCAGGCGCCGTGCGATCGTCTCGGCGCGGGCCAGGCTTTCGTCATCGTCGCGATAGCTGCTGATCATGCTGGCCAAGTTGTTCGCGATTACGACGTTACTGCTGTTCTTGGCATACATGTCTTCATGCACGGCAATGGCGGCATCGATGTCGCCTGCCTTTTCCAGCATGGCGGCCTTCAGCAGCAGCAGCTGTGACGGATCGGTGACGGTGGCCAGGGCGGTGTTGATGACATCTGCCGCCGCATCGTCGCGCCCGTCGGCCATCAGCAGGCCGGCCAGGAATCGCGCAGGTAATTCGCTTTGCGGAAAAAGCTGCACGAGGTCGCTGTATTTCGCCTCCGCACCGGCGGTATCCCCTTCCAAGGACGCCAGGCTGGCATCCAGCATCTTCAGGTTGGCATCATCGGGCGAGGCCGTCATCAGACTGTCCAGATAATTGCGGGCCTCGGCAATCTTGCCGGACCGGATCCGGGTCTGCAAAATTAGGGCCACGGCGCGTGCGCCGCTCTGATCGGTCGAAACCGTCGTCGGGTCGACCTGGGTTTCCAGTATCGCAAGGCTGTCGTCTGTGCGGTTCTGTCCCTGCAGGATGGCCGCCTGCAACAGCGGGGCTGCGGTCTGGGCCGCGGGGACATCAATCTTGCGCAGATCGTCGATCGCCTTCTGGGCCAGCGCCCAGTCCCGGTTTTCGGTGTAAAGCTGCGCCAGGTTGATCAGCACATCGGCATTGCCCGGGGCCTGGCGGCGTGTGTCTTCCAGCACGGCAATCGCTGCCGTCGTCTGATCGCGTCCGGCCAAAAAGCTGGCATAGCGCAGGGATTCGGCCGGGGCCGCATTGGACACCTGCACCGCCGTCGCCAGACGCTCACCGGCCAGAGCCATATCCCCGTCGCGTTGATGGGCTTGCGCCATCAGCGTCAGGGTCTGGGAATCCTGCGGATTTTGGTTCAGCGCCGTGCGCAGTGCCACGATGGCCTCTCCAACCTTGTCGTCCGAAATCAACCAGCTGGCCTGCAGCTTGAGCGCCTCGACGTTGCTGGCATCCTCTGCAAGGATCTGTTTGACAAGCGTTTCCGCACCGGCCCGGTCGCCCGTCGCATCAAGCATCCGCGCCAGCATGATCTGAAGCTGACGGGTCTTTTCACCCGGCTCTGCATCCGTCAGCGCCGCACGCATCTGATCAATCCCGGACTGGGTCTGACCGGTGTCAAAATCCAGCGCCGCCAAAGTTCCTGCGTAAACCCGACCATTGAGCGTGCCTGCATTCGCGTCGCGCAGGGTCGTCAGTTCCGCGCGGGCGGCGTCAGGACCTTCGGTTGCGCGCAGGAAATCCACGACAGTCAGGTGATCATCAAGGTTTTCGCTGACAGCGGGTCCGGCCAGCGTGCGCAGATAAGCCGGGCCCCGGCGGTGTCGTTCTGGCTGACATACCAGCGGATCAGATTTTGCCCGACATCCTGATTGTCGGGAAACAGCTTCGCCATCAGTTCCAGCTGGGTGCCGACGGCGGACATATCATTGCCCTGAGTCAAAAGCTGGGCCTTGATCATGTGCAGATCAAGTGCCTTGGAATCTGACGCGAGGGCCCGGTCGACAGCCGCCAGCGCACCTTCGGTCTGGCCGCGTTTCATCAGATCATCCAGATCAATGCGGACCAGCCCGGCGCTGTCGGTGGTGACACCCGAGGCGCGCTGATCGGCCAGCGCGGTGCGCGCTTCTTGGGCCACGGTCCCGGCCGTAGTGGCATCGCTCTCGGTCACCGCCTTGCGGTAGCGCAGGGCGATGTCGATGGCCTGCGACCGGGGGTCGTCAGGGTCCAGCGCCATGGCTGCCTGGCCGTTGCGCTCCGCTTGATCCCAGTCGCCACGCGCAATGTCGATTTCTGCCAGTTGCTGACGCACGACCAGCGTATTGGGGTATTGTTCGATCAGGCGCAGATACTGGCCGTATGCCTGCTGCACATCACCCTGCTTCAGCAGCAGATCGGCATAGGTCTGCCGTGCTTGAAGGTGGAAACCATCGTAATCGAAGACGTTGCGAAACTCGAGCATGGCACGCTGCTCATCGCCGGCTTGTAGTAGAGCCAAGCCAGACTGATAATAATCCTCGGCTTTTTCTTCTTTGCTTTTGCAAGCAGTCAGTGTCAGCGCACTTGTCAAAATCAGGACGGCAAAGGCCGGGCGCGAAAACGTTCGGAAGGGCAATGAACTACCTGCTGGTCAACGGTGGTAGCCGCGTATGGAGGGTATCATCCACGGCAATACATATAGCCTACAGTTTCTGATGGCGGCATGACACCAAAATTCAGGTGATCTTCGTCAGCGTTCAGCAACCCGTGCCACGAAGCACCACACGCAGTGTCGCGAACAGGATCCGGAGATCTTCGACAAACGAAATTTTCTCACGGTAATCCGTATCGAACATGGCACGTTCCGCAAAGCTGGAAGTGTTGCGAGCTGAAATCTGCCAGCTGCCGCTGATGCCGGGACGCAAATCATAATAAGCGGTGCCGGGATAGAGGTTGGTTTGGTTAAGCATCATCGGGCGTGGCCCGATGAGGCTCATGTCACCACGCACGACATTCCACAGTTGTGGCAACTCATCCATGGAAGACCGGCGCAGGAAACGGCCAAATTCAGTAATGCGGGGATCGTTCCGCAGTTTTTGTGTGATGTGCCATTCTGCCCGTGCGACAGGATCCTGCGCCAAGTGCTGCTCCAGAAGCGCGTCTGCGTTATCCACCATCGTGCGCAGCTTCCAAATCTTATATGCACGCCCATTACGACCGACACGATCCTGCGTGTAGAACGGCTTGCCGCCCTTTCGTGCAACAACGACAGCCAGCAGGGCCACAACGATCAAGACAAAAGGCAGGGACAACAGAATGAGGGACACATCGAAAAAACGTTTACCAAAGCAGTTGTAGAAGCGCGCCGTCGGGTCAGGATTATTTTTTGAAGGTTGAGGGATAACCACATCACTTTTATGCCGCAAGTCCTGACAGTTCACGGTCATATAACCACCTCAAATATATCAAAAAACTGGCTCGGTCTATCCTGATGTCCAAGCAGTTCTGGCACAGGGCCAACATCTTTCGGTTTGTCAAAATACTTTTTGATACCGAGTCTTACACCCGAACAATCTGGACTGTCATTTAAGCAATTTTGTGACATCTCTAAAGAGCTTTTCTCTCAATGTACATTTTTTCGCTCGCGTAGACATCAATGGCCTGTAAAACGGGCGACTGTTTCGCATACAGCAGCGATCTAGGGCAGGCCGAACAGCATCAAGTGCGCTTTGTTAATGCTCACAAGGGTGGTCTTGTTCCTTCTCTACGTTGCAGCTACCGAAGACACGGCACCGGATTTCATCTAAACACGCCACGAACACGTCAGTTTTTCAAGTGAACGACCGATCGTCGATGATCCGTCAGGGATGACATGCAAAGCAGTTTGAACATCTACACCGCTTTTTTTGGTCTGACCGAGCGCCCTTTTTCGTTGGTTCCCGACCCGGACTTCCTGTTCTGGTCCGAGTCCCACAGCCGGACCTTCACGATGCTCGAATACGGCATCCTGACCCGCGCCCCCATCACCTTGATCACCGGCGAGGTCGGCGCCGGCAAGACCACGATCCTTCATCATCTGCTGCGTTCCATTGGCGATGATGTCCGCGTTGGTCTGATTGCCAATGCCAACGGCGGCCGCGGAGAATTGCTGCGCTGGGTCCTGCATGCGCTGGGGCAGCCGGCAGAGGCGACGGATACCTATGTCGATCTGTTCGGCCGGTTCCAGCAGTTCCTGATCGATGAATACGCCGCCGGCGGCCGTGTTATCCTGATCTTCGACGAGGCCCAGAATCTGTCACGGGAATCCCTGGAAGAGCTGCGCATGTTCACCAATATCAATGCCAACAAGGACGAATTGCTGCAACTTGTCCTTGTCGGGCAGCCGGAACTGCGCGACATGATCAACCGACCCGACCTTCAGCAGTTCGCACAACGGGTCTCTTCTGCCTTTCATCTGTCGGCCATGAACCAGGAAACGACGACCGCATATATCGCGCACCGCATGACGATAGCAGGGGCGCACAGGGAAGTATTCACCCCCGGGGCCTGTGTCGCGATCTATGAAAACACAGGTGGCGTGCCGCGCCTTGTCAACCAGCTCAGCGACCTCTGTCTTGTCTATGCCTTTACGGCAGAGGCCCGGCAGGTCAGTCGTCTGACGGTAGACGTCGTCATGGCGGATGGCGTATTTTTCTCGGGTCGCAAGACCGGCTCCCTCGTCCTGCGGTCCGACCAAAAAATTGGAACTGATTAAATATGGATTTTCGTTTTTACCTGTCGCTCTTCATGCGGCGCCTTCACTGGTTTTTGCTGTTTGTCATCATCGGGTCAGGCATCGGTCTGACACTGGCCAAGGTGCTGCCACCGGTCTTTGTCGCAAAGGCCCGGTTGCTGGTGGAATCCGAGCAAATCCCTGACAATCTGGCCGCCTCTACTGTACAGACCGAGCCAACGGAACAGCTTGAGATCGTCCAGCAACGAATCCTGACCCGTGCCACGCTGCTGGACATGGCCAATCGTTTCGATATTTACGCAAGCACCACTGGCGGAAGCGCGCAACGCATGGATGCAGACACGATCGTCGACGACATGCGCAAGCGCATCTCGATCGAGACGACCGGCGGTAACGTCCCCCGGGGTCCAGCGCGTGCCACGTTGGTCGCCGTCAGTTTTCAGGCAAGTCAGGCCAGTCTTGCAGCCGCCGTGACAAACGACCTCGTCACCCAGATCCTGCGTGAGGACATCTCGATGCGGACGGGATCGGCACGCCAGACTCTCGAGTTCTTCGAGCAGGAGGTCAGCCGTCTGGATACGGAACTCTCCACCCGAGGCAGCGCCATCCTGGCCTTTCAGGAAGCCAATCAGGAAGCCTTGCCCGACAGTCTGGATTTTCGCCGCAGTCAACAGACCGCCAACCAAGAGCGTTTGTTGCAATTGAACCGCGACGAGGCGTCCCTGCGCGACCGCCGCAACAGTCTCGTCGGTCTTCAGGAAGCGGCCGCTGCCTCCGGCGGCAGTGCGACGCCCGTGAGCGAGCAAACGCCGGAACAAAAGCGTTTGCAGGATCTACGTGATCAGTTGTCGGGACTTCTGGCGGTTTTGTCGCCCGAAAATCCTAAGATCCGCATCCTGCAGACACAGATCGATTCCCTCGCATCTGTCGTGGACGCACAGCAGGCAAGGGTCAGCGTGGCGCAGGACGGCAGCCCGCTCAGCAGTTACGATCTGCAACTGGCGGAAATCGACGCACAGATCGATTTTCTGGCAAGCCAGAAAGCGCAGGTGGAAAAATCTCTGGCGGATCTGAAAACCTCGATCGAAGCTACGCCCGGCAATGCCATCACACTGGATACGCTGCAGCGCGACTATGCCAACGTGCGCACGCAATACGATCAGGCCGTTGCCAACAAGGCCCGTGCCGAAACGGGCGACGTGATCGAAACGCTCGCAAAGGGGCAACGGATCTCTGTCATTGAACAAGCGGTGGTGCCGTCAGAGCCCGAGCAGCCGAACCGGCCACTCATCGCGGCGGCGGGCGTCGGCGGCGGCATTGTTCTGGGTATCGCAATGGTCATTCTGCTGGAGGTTCTGAACAAGGGCATCCGCAGACCGGGTGACCTGACGCAGGCGCTCGGGATCACGACGTTCGCGACGCTGCCTTATTTCCGCACGAGAGAGGAAATCTGGCGCCGCCGTGCTATTATCTATGGCGTACTGGGCACCTTGCTGGTCGGTATCCCCTTGGCGTTGTGGGCCGTGGATGTATACTACATGCCGCTTGATCTGCTGATCAGCCGGCTTGGCGCACGGATCGGTCTGGCCAGTCTTCTGTCCGCTACACCCCTCGCTTTAGTCTGAAGGAAAGCGCATGGAAAAAATCAGGTCAGCCATCGCCAAAGCCCGAGCAGAGCGCGACGCAGCCCAAGCCGGCATTGACACGCCGACACCTCCAAGGACCGGACCCGCATTCGTGATGGGACGTCCCGCAGAGTTAGACGTCGCAAGCCCCGAGGTGCCTCAAGCAGATGCCGGCTTCGATACGATCGCTGCCAACTGGGCCGCCCTGCCTGTTACTGACCTCGATGCGGACCAGATGCGACGCAACAGGATCGTGTCGTTCGTACGCAGTACTGAATCCACGGGCGTTGACATGATGCGGACTCGCATATTGCAGCAGATGCGCGACAATAATTGGCGCAGGGTGGCCATCACCTCTCCCACCTCCGCCTGCGGGAAATCGACAATCGCGCTGAATCTCGCCGTCAGCCTGTCACGGCAACCCGACATGCGCAGCCTGCTGCTGGAAATGGACCTGCGCCGCCCGTCGCTGGCCCGGATGTTGGGGATCACACCGCCCCTCGTGGACTTTTCAAACGTTCTGCGCGGCAAGGCAGACTTTGCCAAAAGCGCTGTGTGCTATGGCGGCAATGTGGCCGTGGGACTGAACGGCACCAAGGTCCGCGATGCGTCAGAGCTTCTGAGCAGCGCCCGCATCAGCAACGTCCTGTCGGAGATAGAGGCCACCTACGCACCCGACATCACGATCTTCGACATGCCGCCCATGTTGGCCGCCGACGACATGATGGCCTTTGCCACGCAAGTTGATTGCGTCCTGATCATTGCCGCCGCCGAAAAGACGACCACCAAGGAAATTGATCTGTGCGAGCAAGAGCTAGCGCGGCAGACTAACGTCATGGGCGTCGTGCTTAATGAATGCCGCTACATCGGGCCAGAAGCCAACTACGGCTACTACGGCTGACGCGGACTTTGGCGCATCGCGCTACACTTGGCGGCGACGCGTAACGATCAGCAGGCTTAGAACACCCGACACCAAGAGCCCTGCCGTCATCGGCAGCGGGACTGCGGCAGGTATAGACCCGTTAGGCCGTGTTGATGTGCCATCATTGACAAAAGTTCCGACGCCGGTCGTGCTACCGCCCATCTGTCGTAAGTATCCGGCGTAGGCGGCGGTCATGCCGCGATTTGGTGCTCCGATTGCTGCCAGTTCCAGGGCAGCAGGTCCGGCACGTGTGAGACCGTTGTGTTGGGGAGCCTGGCGAGGACGTCGGCGAGCCAAGCCTGTGGGTCTATATCGTTCATCTTGGCCGTGACGATCAGGGAATATATGAAGGCAGCGCGGTCGCCGCCGCGCTCGGAGCCGGCGAAGAGCCAGGATTTCCGTCCCAATGCGATACCGCGCAGTGCGCGCTCGGCCGCGTTGTTTGTCAGGCAGATGCGCCCATCCTCAAGGAACATCGTGAAGGCATCCCACCGGTCCTTCTTGAACATGTAGCTGATCGCCTTCGCGGCGGGATTGTGCTTCGACATGGTTCCCTGTTCGGCCCGCATCCAGTCGTACAATTCCTCGACCAAGGGGCGGACCAGCCGGTGCCGAGCGTCCAGCCGACTGGCGATGTCCAGACCGTTGATCTGGCGCTCGATGTCGAAGATGGCGTCGATCTTCGTCACGGCTTCCAGCGCGACAGGCGATATGTCGTGCGCGGGCTTCTTCTGGCGGGCATTCTGCTTGATGTCCGCGAGCTCGAAGAACTTGCGACGGGCATGGCTCCAGCACAGGGCGCTCAGCACGGGACCTGGATCACGATCACTGCGATAGAGGTCGTTGTAACCGCCATAGGCATCGGCCTGGAGAACACCCTGCCACCCGGCGAGATGCCGGTTGGGATGGGCCATTTCCCTGTTGCGCTAGAAGTGGAACAGCGCGGCTGGGGGCGCCCCGCCACCAAAGGGCCGGTCATCTCTGACATAGGTCCAGAGCCGTGCAGTCTGCGTCCCTCGTCCCGAACACCTCGCGGTGTGCTGCGTTGTAGGCGCTGCGATAGTCGGCGTTGAAGGGATGTGGCAGTGGCAGTCGCATCTCTTGCCCGTAACGGATCACGCGAAAATAGAAATACTCGCGTGCGCCGCGCTTCTTGCGCTGCACATACGCCTCGACGGGGAGCTTAGCTGCCACGGCTTGCCTTCAAGATTGGATCTTCGGAGGCGTCGGCACCACTAGAGCCTCTTTCGATGAAGGCTTCCACATCGGACCACTTCCAGCGCATCGAGCCGCCAATGCGGATCGGCTTCGGGATTTCGCCCCGGCGCGCCAGATCCCGCACGGTCGTTTCCGAAAAGTCGAGCAGCTGCGCGAGCCGTCTTGTGCCTACATACGCTACTAAGCGCGCATCGGCAGGCGTCTGCGCGGTCGTCGTCAGGGTTACGCCCTGCATCGGCTGGATCTTACTCATGAGGCTTATACTCCTTTTTGTCGGAACCGCAGTTAGCCTTGGTCGCCCGAGCTTGGCTCCGGATTGCATGCTGAGCTTCGCCATGGCCAAGGATGACCGGTTTTAGCTCAGCCGGCGCGTTGTTACACCCTAATCGCGTTTTCATGGATCTCAGGGGCTTTCTTGCCGCCCCGCTCGAAAATGTCCGCCGCGCCGTCCAGCAAAGCCTTCTTCCACTGGTGGATTATCGTCGGATGACCGCGATCACATGACCGTGGCGCGCACTGGGCAAAACCCGGCTCATGAGTGACGACGCCGGTCGTAGCGGTCCGGGTGGACCCGAAAGAGGGTGCCGTCGCTTTCCGAACGGGGTAACACCTGTCCGCAATGATGCGTGCGCGCCCCTTCTGGCCAGGCAAACGGGAGAACCGGAATGCCAAGAACCTATATAGTGGCCCATAATCGGGACCGGGATTTCTACCAGCTCGCGGCCTCGGTCGCCGAGGTCGATGCTCTCGCCTGCTTGGTGACGGATTACTACGTGGGGCACAACTCTTGGCGATCCCACGCCTCGCCCATCGCAGCACGCCGCTGATCCCGCCCGGCCTCGTGCACAGCCTGCCCTTGACGGTGGCTCTGCAGGCCCTGCGCGGCCCGCTCGATCAGATGGGCATCGATACGATCCACGCGGTCAACCGCCGTATCGGCCGCGCGGCCCGCACTGAGGCCCGGCACAGGCCGGGGGCGGATCTGCTACTCTATTCGACCTACGCCCGCGAAGCCTTCGAGGGCCCGCAGCTCGCGGACCGCGAGAAGACCCTGTTCACGTTCCACCCGCATCCGACGCTGATCGGAGAAATCCTCGCGCCTGACGTGGCGGACTGGGGCATCGGCCAGTCCGGCCTGCAGGAAGAGACTGGCGTCGCCCACCGCGTCGCGGTGCTGGATGCAGAACTGGCCGCGGCGGACCGCGTGCTCTGTGCCAGTGCCCTGACCCGGCGCTCCGTGGTGCGGGCCGGCGTGCCCGAGGACCGCGTGCACGTCACACCCTACGGTACCGCGAGGCCGATGCCCCCCTACCGCGAGATGCGCCCGGTCACTGGCCCTATGCGCTTTCTCTTCGTCGGGCAAGCGATACACCGCAAGGGTGTACACCACCTGCTGACCGCGTGGCGCAGCCACCGCCCCGAGGACGCCGTGCTGACCATGGTCTGCTCGCGCGCGCAGGACGGGTTGCTCGACGACCTGCCGCCGGGGGTGGAGGTCAAGTCGGGCCTGAGCAGCGCCCAGCTTTGGGAGGAATACTGCAAGGCCCATTGCTTTGTGCTGCCCTCGCTGGTTGAGGGTTTCGGCCTCGTCATAGTGGAAGCCCTGTCGGCCGGCTGCTACACGATCTTCTCGGAGAATACTGGCTTTGCCGATATCGGCCTGTCGGAGGACATCGGGATGCAATGCCGCGCCGGGAATACGGCATCGCTGGCACAGGCGCTGGACCGCGCGGCGGAGATGTTCGCCAAGGGCGCCATCGACCATAACGCGATCCGCGCCTCCAGCGCGCGCTTCTCGGCAGCCCGCTCCCGCGAAGCGGTGCGGGCGTGCCTGCCGCTATGACCTACGATTACGATATCGGGCACCACCTTCTGGCCTACGGCAACCTGATCATCAACACGGTGTTCCTGCTGCTCTTCGGCCGGTTCCACGGGTTCCGCATCCTCGAACCCGCGACCTGGTACCTGTTCTTCCACTACATCCTGTTCGCCTTCCGCCCGGTGGTGCTGTTCACCGTGGGCTACCACGGCAACTACAGCTACATGGCGATGCATCCCGATGTCGCGGACAGCGCGCTGACCTTCCTGATCACCAATGTTGCCCTGCTGGCCTTCCTGCTGGGATGCGTCCTGCCGGGACGTCCGACACTGCCCGCCATCAGCGAGAAGCCCAACACGCTGGAAGTGCAGACTTTCTTCATCGCGGCCCTGCTTTTCGCGCCGCTCTACCTTTATTCGATCTACTACGGGATCAGCAATCCGCTCACGGAAACCAACGCGACCTCCTCGGGCAACATCATGATCGACCCGGAGACCGGCAAGAAGATCTTCGTCACCGGCAGCGGCTACTTCTACGTCCTCAAGAACTGCTTCCCGGGGCTGGTCATCGCGCATATCGTCCTGTTCCGACCGAACATCTGGAACATGAGCGCGGTGATCGTATTCCTGACCTCCGCCATCCTCGAAGGGCGCGGGCGCTTTATCATCATCTACTTCCTGCTTGGGCTGATCATCTACTACTTCCAGCGGCCGAAGGTGTCGCAGACCACCAAGGTTGCCGTGCTGAGCTCCTTCACGGTGCTGGCGCTGGTGCTGATCTCGCTTGGTGGGCTGTACCGGCAGGTGGTGCGCTCGCTGGGAGACATCACTTGGAGCGATTTCGACGTAGTGGATTTCATCAACCGCACGCCGATGGGCGATTCACAGGAATTCGGGATGTTCGAATTCCTGTCCTACATCGCGAAATACTACCCTGACCATGATTACGGCTACAGCTTCTTCACCCAGTACCTCGAAGTCTTCACCAAGCCGATCCCCCGCGCGCTCTGGCCCGGCAAGCCCGTCGGCTCCCCGATCCAGCTGGTCGACCTCGACTATTTCGGAAACTTTCAGGGGCTGACCCAATCCATGGTCGGGGCCGGCTGGCTGAGTTTTGGGCTCTTGGGTGTGTTCCTGCTGGCCTTCGTCAGTGGTTTCATGATGCAGCGCTTCTTCCGCTTTGCCGCGCGCAACTGGCAGGACCCCAGCATCCGAAGCATCTACATCGTGGCACTGCCGATTGGCGTGCAGTGGTTTCGCGACGGCGCCCCCAGCATCGTGGAGTTCTACATCTTCGGCCTGTACCCGCTGCTGTTCTGGGCGATCCTGATCCACATAGTGCGCGCCGGCTATCTGCCGATGACCGGTCGGCCGGGCAACCCCTGGCCCCGCCACCACGCGGAGTAGATGAGGGACGCTCGATGCATGCATTGGGGGCTTTTGCGCAGGCATCTGGCGCCACCCTGTCCGTTTCGGCTGGTACCTTCGCGGACCTCGGCACCGGCGTCTACAACACGGAAACCGTCACCGGCCATGCCTCGGCCTATTACGACTTCGACGGTGGCTTTCTGGCGCAGTTCGACGTAGGCCGCTATCTTGCAGGCGACAACGGGGCCACGCTGACCCTGACACGCGATTTCAACAACGGCTTTCAGGTCGGCGCCTTCGCCACCCTGACGGATGTCAGCTTCGACGACTTCGGCGAAGGCGCTTTCGACAAGGGCATCTTCATCAACCTGCCGGTCAGCTGGCTGTCCGGCAAACCCAGCCGCGGCGACCGCAGCCTCGTGCTGCAACCGATCCTGCGCGACAGCGACGCGCAGGCGGTCAACGACAGCTGGGGGCGTTTCCTGCGGTAACACCCCCCGTGCCACCCGGTTTGCCTTGTCAAACGGACCCCGCATGTATTTATGACGCTGCAATGCCCCGGGCAAAGGAACATGCAGTGACCGCGACACCTTTGGCAGATGCCGATGCGACGATCGATCAGATCCGCCGCGTTCTGCGGATCGAGGCGGACGCCCTGAGCCAGATGATCGGCGACGTGGGTGCGCCCCACGTGCGCGCCGTCGACCTGCTGCAGCAGGTCACGGGTCGCATCGTCATCAGCGGTGTCGGCAAGTCCGGGCATATCGGGCGCAAGATCGCCGCCACCTTCGCCTCGACCGGCGCCCCCGCCCAATTCGTCCACCCGACCGAGGCCAGCCACGGCGATCTGGGCATGATTGCCAAGGGTGACGCCTGCATCGTGATCTCGAACTCCGGCGAGACGTCGGAACTGGCCGACCTGATCACCTATACCCGCCGCTTCGACATTCCCCTGATCGGCATCACCCGCCGGGTGGGCAGCGCGGTGGACCGCCAGTCCGACGTGACCCTGCTGCTGCCCGACGCCCCCGAGGCGTGTTTCATCGGCGTGGCGCCCACCACATCGACCACCGCGACGCTCGCGATAGGCGATGCGCTTGCCGTGGCGCTGATGCACCGGCGCGGCTTCAACCGCGAGGATTTCCAGGTCTTCCATCCGGGCGGCAAGCTCGGCGCGCAATTGCTCAAGGTCGAGGCCCTGATGCACAGCGGCGACAGCGTGCCGACGCTGACCCCCGACACCCCCATGGGCGACGCGCTGCTGGTGATGACCTCCAAGGGGTTCGGCATGGCCGGCGTGGTCGAGGACGGCGTGCTGACGGGTGTGATCACCGACGGCGATCTGCGGCGCAACCTCACCACCCTGATGGACCGCACCGCAGGCGAGGTCGCGACCCACGCCCCCAAGACCGTGCGCAGCGGCGCGCTGGTGTCAGAGGCGCTGCGGGTCATGAACGCCGCCAAGATCGGCGCCCTTTTCGTGGTGTCGGAGGCGGGCCATGTCGAAGGCATCCTGCACCTGCACGACTGCCTGCGCGCCGGCGTCGCCTGATCCCCCTACACACCGGGGCCATCCGCCCCCATCTGTCCTGTTCACGTCCAAGGAGTTACCGCCCATGACCAGCGTTCACGTCGGATCCGTCGCGATCGGCAACGACCTGCCCTTCGCCCTGCTGGCGGGGCCCTGCCAGCTCGAAAGCCTCGATCACGCCCGGATGCTGGCGGAAAACATCGCCCGCATCACCGGTGACCTGAACATTCCCTTCGTGTTCAAGGCCAGCTACGACAAGGCCAACCGCACATCGCTGACCGGCAAGCGCGGTCTGGGGATCGAGAAGGGGCTGGAGGTCCTGGCCCAGATCCGCGAGGAATTCGGCTGCCCGGTCGTCACCGACGTCCACGACATTCCCCAAGTGCAGCGCGCGGCAGAGGTCGTGGATATCCTGCAGATCCCCGCCTTCCTGTGCCGCCAGACCGACCTGCTGCTCGCCGCAGGCGAAACGGGGGTCGCGATCAACGTCAAGAAGGGCCAGTTCCTCGCCCCTTGGGACATGGTCAATGTGGCCGACAAGATCGCCAGCACCGGTAATACGAAAATCATGCTCTGCGAGCGCGGCACCAGTTTCGGCTACAACACGCTGGTCAGCGACTTCCGCGGCCTGCCGACGATGGCCGCGATGGGCTATCCGGTGGTGTTCGACGCGACCCATTCGGTCCAGCAGCCCGGCGGTCAGGGCGGCTCGACCGGGGGACAGCGCGAATTCGTCCCCGTGCTGGCCCGCGCCGCCGTCGCCGTCGGCACCGCAGCCCTCTTCATGGAGGTCCACGAGGACCCCGACAACGCCCCCTCCGACGGGCCGAACATGCTGCGCCTCGACGGACTGCAAGACGTCCTGCGCACCCTCAAGGCCTATGACCGGGTGACCAAGGACTATTGATCGGCGGGCGACGGGTGCCCATGACCGGACCTGCGCCCGGAGCGCACCGCCGCGCTGCGGGCTTTACAATCCGCGGCCCGGCGGCGACGGTCGGGCGATGAACACGACGCTGAGGACCTGTGCTGCCATGACCGGATATCTGTGCAACAGCGCCCCGCGGCGGGCCGGCCTGGTGGCCCTGCTGATCCTGTCCGCGGGCTGTGCTGCGATCCAGTCCAGCCCGCTGGGGCAACTGCCGGGCATTGCACCCAGGGCCGTCGACGCCCGCACCCTGCTGACGCCCGAGCTTCTGGCCTAGGTGAACCTGCCCTACCTTCTGGTCATCCGCGACAAGATCGACATCGGCACGACCTTTGCGGTGCAGGGTGAAAATCCCCCCGTGCGCACCTGGTTCGACGGCAACCTCACCAGCCTGTCGATCAATCGGCTGGGCCTGATCGTGCGTACCGCCGGGCTTGGACGCGACCTGATGACCGCCGACGTGGCCGGGACCGAAGCCGCCCTGCGCCGCGGTGGAGAGGCCACCACCACGCGCCGGGTCCACCGTCTTCTGGACGGCAACGACAAGGTCGTGGCCACCGCCTATGCCTGCCGGATCGAACCTATCGACCCGGTGACCATCACCCTGCCCACCGGCGCCTTCCAGACCTTCCTGATCGAGGAAACCTGTGCCGACGCCGCAGGCCGCGGGTTCCAGAACAGCTACTGGATCGACCTGAAGACCGGCAGCCTGCGCCAGTCGCGCCAGTGGATCAGCCCGGAGGTCGGGACCCTGACGCTGCAGGTCCTGCACGACTGACCGCCGCGCAGGCCTGCGCCAGAGGCCGCCACAGACCCATACGATTCGGCGCCGCACCGCAGCACGGCCTGCAACCCGGCCAACTGCAGTGAGGGCGGTCGGCCACGGCTGTCGAGGTCTATGTTAAGCTTGAAAACAAGAAGATGGTTCTGAATGCTGCGTAAAATTCAGGCACACGGCGTCGCGATCTTGCCGACAGTAATTTAACTTTTTGTTAAGGCCCTCGACAGACCCATCATAAAAATCCGACAGAGCACCGATATTGAAAGCTACAATTTGTTGCATGTTTGTGGGAAGTGACGATTTCATGGTAACGACATCGGATGTCATCGACGACCGCCACGTCGTTGCGCAGAACGATACGGGTCTGCAGGGCATCAACACCAAGCGCATCTTTGACATCCTGTTTGCCCTGACGCTGCTGCCGGTCATCGCACCGATTATCGTCGTCATTTGGGCGCTCGTGCGGCACGAAGGCGGCCCCGGCTTTTTCGGCCACGTCCGGATCGGTAGCAACGGCCGCGCATCCAAATGCTGGAAGATCCGCACCATGCTGCCGGACGCCCAGTCCCATCTGCAGGCCCATCTGGCCCAGAACCCCGAAGCCACCGACGAATGGGCGACGGACCACAAGCTGACCGACGATCCGCGCATCACCCGCCTTAGACGCCTGCTGCGCCGGACCTCGCTGGACGAGCTGCCGCAGATCTGGAACGTGCTGCGCGGCGACATGTCCTTCGTCGGCCCCTGCCCCATCGTGCGGTCGGAACTGCACAAATACGCCATGCACCGTGGCGGCTACCTGCGGATGAAGCCCGGAATCACCGGACTTTGGCAAGTCTCCGGCCGCAACGACATCAGCTATGACGATCGCGTCGCGATGGACATGAGCTATGCCAAGGCCCAGACCTTCTGGCTTGATCTGCGGATCATCGCACTGACTCTGGGCACCGTGCTGAACCGGACCGGCAAGTAGGCCGCGCGGGGCGCAACCCGGCCTTTCCCCATATTGGCCCTGTGACCCGCGTGCTGCGGGTCGCCTGCACCGGTCAGTTCTGTTCCAGCGTCACCGTGCCGTCCGGGCTGATCAGCGCGGCCGTCAGCCGCCGCGTCATATAGGCGCCTGTATCCACCGCGATCCGGCCCTGTGCATCGGCACCCGCCTCGGGCACGATCGTATGGCCATGCGCCACCCAGGCCCCATCCGTGCGCGGCAGGCTCAGGAAATCCGGATGCCCCCAGAGCAGCACCTCGTCGGATTGCGCGTTCAGCGGCATCTGCGGATCGGCCGCCGCATGGACGACCGTTAGCGTCCCGCTGGTCCACTGCAGCGGTCGGTCGCGCAGCCAGCGCAGCATTTCCTGCCCCATCGCCGTCCGCAACGCGTCGGCGGCCCGTTCCAGTTTCTCGCCCTGCGTCGTCTCGGTCACGCCGCCGATGCCAAAGCTCGCCAGCGTCTGCAGGCCGCCATAGCGCAGCCAGCGGTTGCCGCGGGTCAGCGGGTCATCGAGGAAGTCGAACATCATCCGCTCGTGGTTGCCCAGCAGGCAGACCGCGTCAAGATCCGGCAGACGCGCCAGCACCGCGCGGCTGTCGTCGCCACGATCGATGTAATCGCCCACCAGCACCAGATCAGCGGGGGTTTCGGCGCGCGCCGCGGCGATCCGGTCCAGCAACTGCCCCAGCAACCGGTCGCAGCCATGCACGTCGCCTATCACCCAGACCGGCCGGTCCGGGTCGGGCCGTGTCGTCACCGACGCGGGTGCTTGGGCTCGTACTCGTACGGAAGATCGACTGAACAAACGTGACAGCAGCGACATGGACGCTCCCTTAACTGCGGTGGCTTCAGGCCGTAGCGGCGATCTACTGCAACATCAAGGCGCCCCACTTCGCGTTGGCGTGAACCTCATCCGTTTCGCATGATGTGTATGATCCAAGTGGTGAGCGTCGAGAATGGAGCAGATGCTGCGCACAATGTTGATGTTGCGCATCTTGTTGTCGCCGCTGATGGCATAAGTCGATCCGGAAGTTAGCTGAGTCAGTACGGTGAGCAGGGCAGCGGTGTGGTCCTCGACATAGAGCCAGTCTCGGATGTTCCGCCCCGCGCTGTAGCGCCATCAGTTTGTCAGCAAGGTCGGCAACCCGTAGATCCCGACTGAAAGATGTGCCGTCGGAACGACGACGGTTTGGTTATCATCATCTGCATCTTCTGCAGTGAACCGCGCTGCTGTCGATCAAATCGCAATGCCTTGCGCCGCTTGGGAGTTATTACAATAGCCCGCGCAAATAGCTGCCGTAGTCGGTCTTCGCATAGCGATCCGCCAGTACCGTCAGCGCGTCTGCATTGATCCAGCCATGCTGGTATGCGATCTCTTCGGGGCAGCCGGTCTGCATGCCTTGGCGCGACTGCAGGGTTCGCACAAAGTTGCCCGCATCCAGCAGGCTTCCGTGGGTGCCGGTGTCGAGCCAGGCGTAGCCACGCCCCATGCGCTCGACCGTCAGGCTGCCGTCGGCCAGATAAGTTTCCAGCAGCGATGTGATCTCCAGCTCGCCGCGTTCTGACGGCGTGATGGCGCGCGCGCGCGCGGGTGCCGTATCATCAAGAAAGTAGAGTCCCGTGACGGCGTAGTGCGACGGGGGATCCTTCGGCTTTTCGACGATCTGCGTGACGGTGCCCTCTGCGTCCATGCCCACGACGCCGTAGCGCTCCGGGTCGGACACGCGGTAGCCGAAGACCGTACCGCCGCTGGTCTTGGCATCGGCACTCGCCAGCATTTCCGGCAGGCCGTGGCCGAAGAAGATATTGTCGCCCAGCACCATGGCAGAAGGCGCACCGTCCAGGAAATCCTCGCCCACCAGATAGGCCTGCGCCAGACCGTCGGGGCTTGGCTGCACCAGCCAGGTGATCTGCACCCCCCATTGCGACCCGTCGCCCAGCAGGTGCTGGAACTGCGCCTGGTCGGCGGGGGTGGTGATGATCCCGATCTCGCGGATGCCGGCCAGCATCAGTACCGACAGGGGATAGTAGATCATCGGCTTGTCGTAGATCGGCATCAGCTGCTTGCTGAGACCTTGGGTGATCGGCCAGAGCCGCGAGCCGGTGCCCCCGGCGAGGATCAGTCCCTTACGCTGGGTCATGGCTGTGTCTCCTCGATGATGCCGGCCTCGATGATGCGCGTCAGGGCGGCCTGCCAGTCGGGGCGCGGGATGCCGAAGGCGGCGTGCAGGCTGCTGCAGTCCAGCCGGGAATTGGCGGGGCGCGCGGCCGGGGTGGGATAATCCGCGGTGGTGATGTCGGTAACGGTCGTGCTGCGGCCTGCGCTGGCCATGATCGCGCGGGCGAAGTCCGCCCAGCTGACATCAGGCGCCCCGCTGAGGTGATGCACCCCGCCCTGCCCCGTCCCGTCCACCAGCGCCTGCGCGATGGTCAGGCAGGCCTCGGCGATCGCATCCGCCGGTGTCGGCCCACCGACCTGGTCGGCCACGACGGAGAGGCTGTCGCGTGTTTCTGACAGGCGCAGCATGGTGGTGACGAAGTTCTTGCCCGCGCCGTCGAACACCCAGGCCGTGCGCAGCACGACGGCGCGAGCGCCGCTGTCCAGCACGGCGCGTTCTCCCGCCAGCTTGGTGCGGCCATAGGCGCCCAGCGGACTGGTCGGGGCATCGGGTGTCCAGGCAGGGCCGGACGATCCGTCGAAGACGTAATCGGTCGAGATGTGGACGAAGGGCAGGCCCCGCGCGGCACAGGCCCGCGCCATGGCGCCGGGGCTGCCTGCGTTGATCACATGGGCCGCGTCCTCCTGCGTCTCGGCCGCGTCGACGGCGGTCCAGGCGGCGGCATTGATGACGGCATCGGCGTCGGTGTCCATGATCGCCGCGGCACAGGCGGCGGGGTCCGACAGGTCGGCCTGTGTGCGGTTCAGGGTCTGCACAATCAGGCCGCGTGCGGGCCCACCATGGCCAGCGCGCGGGCGACCTGACCGGTCTCACCAAAGACGAGGACCTTCACGAGGCGGCCGTATGCGGGGCAGCCTGGGCCGTTGCGGTGGTATCCGTGCCCAGCCGCACGCCGACGCCGGCGCGCTGCTGCAACGGCTGCCACCAGTCGGCGTTGTCCAGATACCAGTCCACGGTGCGCGCCAGCCCCTCCTGCAGCTCAAGCGAAGGCTGCCAGTTCAGCTCGGCCCGGATGCGCGCGGGGTCGATGGCATAGCGCGCATCGTGGCCCGGGCGGTCGGTGACATGGGTGATCAGATCCGCATGGGGTGCATGATCCGGGCGGCGATCGTCGAGGATGGCACAGATGCTGCGCACGATGTCGATGTTGCGCGCCTCGTTCTCGCCACCGATGGCATAGGTCGCGCCGGGGGCGGCCTGCGTCAGCACGGTGAGTAGCGCATCGGCATGATCCTCGACATAAAGCCAGTCGCGGATGTTCAGCCCCGCGCCGTAGATCGGCAGAGGCTTGCCGGCGAGGGCATTGAGGATCGTCACCGGGATCAGCTTTTCCGGAAACTGCCGGGGTCCGTAGTTGTTGGAGCAATTCGTCAGCAGGATCGGCAAACCGTAGGTCTCGCCCCAGGCGCTCACCAGATGGTCCGACCCCGCCTTGCTGGCGGAATAGGGCGAGCGCGGGTCATAGCGGGTGTCCTCGTCGAACATGCCGGTCTCGCCCAGTGACCCAAAAACCTCGTCGGTCGAGATGTGGTGGAAGCGGAAGCTGGCGGGCCTGGCCCGCGCCACCCAGTAGGCGCGCGCAGCCTCCAGCATGGGGAAGGTGCCGAGCACGTTGGTCTCGACGAAGGCTGCGGGGCCGTCGATGGACCGGTCGACATGGCTCTCGGCCGCCAGATGCATCACTGCGTCCGGCTGGTGGTCGGCAAAGACCGCATCCAGTGCCGCGCGGTCGCGGATGTCGACCTGCGCGAAGGCGTAAGATCGATGATCCGCCACCGCATCGAGGCTCGCCGTGGCCGCCGCATAGGTCAGGCAATCGACGTTGATGACCTGATGTCCGTCACGGATCGCCTGCAGCACGACCGCCGATCCGATGAAGCCGGTGCCGCCGGTGACGAGGATCTTCATGGGCGGGCCTCATAGGTAAAGGGGGTATCCAGATCGGCAAAGGACCCGGCGGCGGCGTCCTTGTCCGACAGGACCGCCTGATCCGCAGGAATGCCCCAGTCGATGCCAAGGTCTGGGTCGTCGAAGCGCACGGCCCCTTCGCAGGCGGGCGCATAGGTGTCGGAGCATTTGTAGGCCACCAGACAGTCGGGCACCCGCGTGACGAAGCCATGCAGGAACCCCGCCGGGATCAGCAATTGCATAGTGTTGTCAGCCGACAACGTGACGCCGGTCCACTGGCCGTAGGTCGGCGAGCCCGCGCGGATATCGACGGCGACATCGAAGATCTCGCCCACCAGCACCCGCACCAGCTTGGCCTGCGCCTGCGGCGGCGCTTGGAAATGCAGCCCCCTTACGGTGCCGGCCTCCCGGCTCCAGCTCTGGTTGTCCTGCACAAAAACCGTGTCGATCCCCACACCCGCCAGCGTGTCCCGGTTGTACGTCTCCTGAAACGACCCGCGACTGTCGGCAAAGCGGCGAGGGGTCAGAGTCACCACCCCGTCCAGATCTGTCGTTTCCATCATCCGTCGTCTGCTTTCTTGGCGTTGCGCCACCCATAGGCCAAGGTGTCTACCGAATCCATCCTTCGGCGTCCGGCGGGGCCTATTTCATCGCCGAAACGGATCGTTGTTCCGGGCGGTGGCCTGCACCGCCTCAAATCCCTGTCCCGTTCAGCCAGGCCAAGGCGGCGGCTTGAGGCCTGTGCCCCGTCAGGACCGCCCGCGCCTGCGTGGCCGCATCGCCAGCCACCTCGGCCAGAGGAACCGCAAGGGTGTCGGGCATGGCCTCGAAATCGTCAAAAAAACCGGCCCGCCCCACCAGCCCGCCCAAGTAGGTCTGCATCGGTGCGAACCGCGCGGTCATCTCGGCCCGGACGGCGGATCCGAAGAGCTCAATCTCGGCATTGGGCGGCAGGGTCATGCGCTGGCGATGCGCCAGCAGGGCCCTCTGCATCGACCGGGCCACCGGTGCCGGCAACTCGCGGTTGGCACGCAGGATCAGATCGTAAAGCGCATAGGGAATGGACGGATTGACCGGACCGCCGGCAGGCACGAACCGGGCGGTGTCGATCCCGAAGGTCCGCGTGAAATGCGGCTCCGATCCTCCCGCGGCCATGACGGCGTCGTAGGAATGCACAAACAGCTTGCCGCGTGGCACCGCATCGGCCCAGGGACGCACGGCCCGTTCGAAATCGAAATGTGCCGTGCGGTAGAGATCTGCAGCACCACCCTCTGATAGGAGCCTTGGCCTGCGCCCGAACTTCAGCATCTGACTGAACCAAGCGGCCAGGTGCAGGTCGGGACGGCGCAGGGTCATGTAGAGAGAGACATCCGCGATCCCCAGCGCCTCCAGCATCCGCCCCACCAGCGCAGGCTGGCGGGTGCCGTATTGCGAGAACACCTCCGAGCACAGCAGCAGGGTCCGCGCCCCGGTCCGGGCCAGGTCGTCACGGATCGACTGGAACATCTGCGCCGCGGTCGGCAACGGCTGGTAGCGGTCGGGGATGAAGTTGCCCGCCAGCGCCTCGGTCTGCATGACGTAGCCGATGTGGTTGTGCGGCGACTTGACCTTGAAGGTCAGCCCCGCGTCCGGATCGCCCCCTGCCAGAAGAGCGCGCGCATAGGCCTGTCCCTGCGGCTCCACGAAGGGATAGAGGATGCCGTCCTCCAGAAGGACACCGGCGTTGCGCGTGAACATCTCCTGAAGCGCGCTGGACCCGGTCTTGTGATGCCCGAGATAGATGATGCATTTCATGAGAAGTCCTTTCCGCGTCGCCGCCCCGGGTCCGCTTTCAAGCTGCGCGGGGCCTCCGTCGCCGCACCCCGTGCAGCTTGAAACCCGGCCGGGGCGCGTGCTAACCGGTCGCATGCGGGAACGGGGCGGGCAAGACGTGAAGAAGGTCATCACCTACGGCACATTCGATACGTTGCACTACGGGCATATCCTGCTCCTTCAGCGCGCGCGCGCGCTTGGCGACCATCTGACCGTGGCGCTGTCCAGCGACGCCTTTAATCAGATCAAGGGCAAGGCCTCGCATTTCGACTACGCGCAGCGCCACGCCATGCTCGAGGCGATCCGCTACGTCGACGCGATCATCCCAGAGGATCACTGGGACCAGAAGCGCGGCGACGTGACGACCCACGGGATCCATGTCTTCACCATGGGCGACGACTGGGCCGGCAAGTTCGACTTCCTGTCGGACCTGTGCGAGGTGACCTATCTGCCCCGCACGCCCAGCATCTCCTCGACCGCGATCAAGCTGATCCACAGCGCCCCGGCCCGGTAGGCCAAAGGTGGACACACGCCGCTTTCGCACCCTGCGCGCGCTGCGCGGCCCGCACGGGCCATTGTCCCGCATCGCCATGGCCGGTCTCGCGGGCCTGGCCGTGGCGGCGCTGACCGGCCGCGCCGCCCTCGCCCGCGAGGTGGCGGGACTGTTCCGACGGGATCGCTGGGTGACCGGTAGCCACCGGCTCAACTGGTATCTGCGCCACAATGCAATCGGCCGCGTGGCGGGGCTGCAGGCACCGCTGTTCGATCCGGTGACCGGGATGCCCCCCACCGCCGTCGATGCGCTGCAGGACTGGCTGGCCAAGGGCCACGATCCGCGTCACCGCCTCGCGCGGCTGAACGTGCTGGCGCACCGGATCGCCACCGCGCCCGACACAGCCACCCAGGCGGCAGCGATCGCGGCCTTCGAGGATATCGCCACCGCCCTGGTGCACGATATGCCGGTCGCCGACCCAAAGGCCGCCGCCGCCCCCGCCGGCCCCGCCCCGGCTTTCGGCCTGTCAGAGGCCCGCGCAGCCCTGATCGCGCTGCGCCAGATCGCGATGCCGTGGTATGTCATCTCGGGCACGTTTCTCGGCGCGGTGCGCGAGGGCACCTTCCTGGCCCACGACTACGACATCGACATCGGGATCCACGCCGAGGATTTCGGTGACGCGGCCTTTCGTGCGCAGATCGCGGCGACGAAGGACCTGGTGCTGGTGAACACCAGCCCCCACCGCGACCTTGCCCTGCAACCGGACGGGCTGTGGCGCGACACGCCGCGGCCCGCACTCTACCGGCTGCTGCACGCCAGCGGGATCGGCATCGACGTCTTCGTGCATCATCGGGATGGTGACCTGCGCTGGCACGGATCGGCCAAGCACCGCTGGGACAATCACGACTTCGCCCTGGCCGACTACACCATCGCAGACCTGCCGGTGCGCGGCCCTGCCGACGCGGACCGCTACCTGACCGAGAACTACGGCGACTGGCGCACCCCTGTGACCCGGTTCAATTGTTCTACCGGCACCCCCAACGTGCGGTTCCCGTTCAATCCCGCGGCCCTGGTCGAGCATCTGCGCATTGCCCTACGCCCCCACCCGGCACGCGAGGCGCAGATCGCCCGTCTGATCCTGTGGCAGGAAGGCCATCTGCACCAGCGTGGCGCAGAGGGCACCAGGCTGGCCGTCGTGCCGCAGGGCGCGGGGCGCAGGCGGCGGATCGGGATTGCCCTGCGCCCACCGACCCCGGTAGGTAGGCGCTGATCGACTGGACCGCCGTTCGTGTCCAACCCGCAGAAAGGTCCGCAACCCCGTGCCACGACTTCCCGACAGGATCACGCACTCCCTTGTCAGGCTGCACCTGAGACTGCGCCGGTTCGACCTCTACCGGTCGGGCTACGAGAGGGCGAAATCCCGCGTGATGCAGCTTCTGAACCGCAACACGCGGGCCGAACGGCTATTCTGCACCCATTACATCGACACGCCCCTCGATCCCTTGGTGATCCTTTACGAAAGCTTCCATGCCTCGAGCGTCGCCTGCAGTCCCGCTGCGATCTGCGAGGCGGCGCGACGCGATCCGCGCTGCGCGGGATTCACCCACGTCTGGGTCGTCGATGTCCCCGCGGCGGTGCCCGCGCATCTGCGCGGGCAGGCCGACGTGCGCATCATCACCCGGGCCAGCGACGATTATCCCCGTCTTCTGGCCAGCGCCAAATACCTAGTCAACAACTCCACCTTTCCGCCTTGGTATCTGCGCCGCGACGGCCAGGTCTATCTCAATACCTGGCACGGCATCCCGCTGAAGACGATGTTCCGCGACGAGAAAGGCGCCCCTGCGCGCTATGCCAACAGCCAGCGCAACTTCCTGCAGGCCAGCCACATCGTGCTGGCGGGCGACTACGCCACGGACCACCTGCTGGGACCGGCGGGCATCGCGCCGCTGGGGCGGCGCAAGACCTACCACATCGGCACGCCACGCATCGACCGCACGCTGGCCCTGCGCGCCGCCCGAAGCGCCGACCCGGCGCATCGCCACATCCTTTTCGCCCCCACCTGGAAAGGCGTCGTGGGCGAGCCGGAAACTCAGATCCCCGAGATCGCAGCCGTGATCGCGGCCCTGTCCCAGGACGGCGGGCCGCCGGTCACGCTGCACGTGAAGGCGCACAACTTCAACCGGGACGATCTGTCCGCCCTGCCCGCCGGCACCGGCGGGATCACCACCCGCCCGGTGCCGCCCGACGCCGACATCAACGCGGTCATGGCCGACATGGACGTGGTCGTCACCGATTACTCCAGCCTGCTGTTCGACGCGCTGGCCGCCGACATCCCCACCGTCCTCTTCGTACCGGACCTCGAGACCTACCGCGCCACGCGCGGGCTCTACATTGCGCTCGACACCCTGCCCGCGACCCTGTGCCGGACGCCAGAGGATCTGCGCCGCGCCTGCGCCGCGCCGCGCGCACCTTCAGCCTTTCCCGCCGACATCGTCGCCGCGGCCCGCGCCGCCTATGTCGCGCAGGAGGACGGCCAGGCCAGCGCGCGTGCGTTGGACCTGATCCTGCGCGCCGGCGGGCATGACGCAGGCCCGCTTCCCGCACCGGTCAGCACCAGCGACAAGCCGGTGCTCGCCTTCATGATGGGCGGCTTCCTGCGCAACGGGATCACCACCTCGGCGCTCAACCTGCTGTCGCACATCGACACGGACCGCCACGACGTCATGGTGCTGACCGACGGGGCCGCCCTGCACCCGGAGGCCTGGGACCTGCTGAACCAAGTGCCTGATCCTATCATGGTCATCCACCGGACCGGGCGCGAATGCTACACCTCCGCCGAACGGGCGGCCAAATCGGCCTTTTATGACGACAACCGGCTGAAAGACCCCGCCCGGATCGCGCTGATGGAACGCGCGATGGCCCGCGAGGCGCGCCGGATCATCGGCCCTGTCGCGCTGGAGGCCGCCATCGAGTTCTCCGGCTACCGCCGGATGTGGGCCTGGATCATGGCGATGGCCGATGCGCGCCGCCACATCATCTATCAGCATAACGACATGGTTTCGGAACGGGACCTGCGCTTCTCGCTGCTGGAAGGCGTGTTCTTCACCTATCGCTACTTCGACCGCATCGTCGCGGTCTCGGACGAGACCCGCGACCTGAACGCCGCAAACCTCTCGGCCTACTACGGCACGGCGACACCGGTGACCGTGCGCAACATGATCGACCTTGCGCGCATCGCCGAAGGCCGCAGCGCCGACCTGCCGGAACGGCCTCCGGCCCAGACTGACACGACCGCGTTCATCACCATCGGCCGCTGCTCGGCCGAGAAAAACCATGCCATGCTGCTGGACGCCTTTGCCATCGTCTACGCCCGTCATCCGCAGGCCCGCCTGACGATCCTCGGCGAAGGCCCACTGCTGGAGGAGACCCGCGACCGCCGCGACGCGTTGGGCCTCGCGGAGGTGGTGCGGATGCCAGGCTTTTCCGATCACGCCCTGGCCTGGCTCGACCGGTCCGACTGCTTCGTGCTGCCCTCGCGCTACGAAGGCCAGCCGATGGTCATCCTCGAGGCGTTGGCCCTGGACAAGCCGGTCATCGTCACGGACATCCCCGGATCGCGCGGGGCCCTGCGCGGCGGCTACGGCTTCATCGCCGGCGGTATCGAGGCCGAGGCCTTCGCCGAAGCGATGCTGGACTTCATCGCGGGCCGGATCCGTTTCAAGTCATTCGATCCTGCAGCCTACAACACGGCAGCGCTGGCCGAATTCAATGCGCTGCTTCCCACCAGGAAGGACATCCCATGACCTTGCTCAGTGCCAATGGGAAACTGTTCTATTTTGCCCATATCCCCAAGACCGGTGGCAGCAGCGTCGAGACGGCGATGCGCAAGGCGGGGGCGCGGCGGGCGCTGCATTTCCACAAGCGGCTGGATTTCGTCCGCTGCAACCTGCAGCACATGCATGCGGAACTCTTTGACACTTTCGTGCCCCCAAAGTTCTACGACAAGGGGTTTTGCGTGATCCGCCATCCGATCGCCCGCCTGGTAAGCGAGTATCGCTGGCGCCAGACCCTCGACCAGGCGAGCCTGCCTTTCGATCCCTGGGTGCGCCGCCAGATCGCGGCTTATGCCCAGAATCCCTATGTGCTGGACAATCACATGCGCCCCCAGCACGAATTCATCGGCAAGAAGATCAAGGTGTTCCGCTTCGAGGACGGTATCGACGTCATTCTGGGCCGATTGTCGGTCATGACCGGCCTTACCCTCAACCCCGAGACCCACGTCCGACAGCCCGGCGTCAGGGAACCGCTGACCTGGTCGCCGGAGACCCGCGCGCTGGCATTGCGCTTCTACGACGCCGACTTCGCCCCGCTGGGCTACGACTACGACACCGAGATTTCGTTCCTCAGTCTGGACCGCTGATGCGGCACCGGCGGGCCGCATTTGGACCTCGCTGACGGGACGCCTGCGGAATATAGTCGCATCAAAGGATGATCCGGCCCGCGCGGGGCCGGCCGAGACACGAGAAGGATCGCGGATGCAGCACAAATCGTTCCCGACAGTCCCGGTGGCGGATCCCGCGCCCGGAGCGGTGCCCTGCCGGCGGGCCACGGTGCCATGACCGCGACCGCAGCCCGGACCCCCGACCCGGCGGAGCCGACTCCCCTGCCAGGGCCGCCCCTGCAGCCGCGCTTCGTCGCGGTCCGCTCCATCGTGGCACTCATGCTGCGCGAGATGGCGAGTACCTACGGCAATTCGCCCGGCGGCTACCTTTGGGCGATCCTGCAGCCGGTGGGTATGCTGGTCCTGCTGTCGGTGGCCTTCTCGCTGCTGGTGCGCGCGCCGGCGCTGGGGACGAGCTTCATCCTGTTCTATGCCACCGGCTTTTTACCCTTCGACATGTACGGCGATATCGCGGGCAAGATCGCGGGAGCGCTGAACTACTCCCGCGCGCTGCTGTCCTATCCGCGGGTCTCGTGGATCGACCCGATCCTGGCCCGGCTGCTTTTGAACTTCCTGACGCTTCTGATGGTGTTCTGCATCGTGATCACGGGCATCATGCTGACCGATGACACGCATACCACCATCCACATGGTGCCGGTGATCCAGGGCCTCGTGATGTCGGCCCTGCTGGGGCTCGGGGTCGGGTTGTGCAACGGCGTGCTGGGCGGGCTGTTCCCGGTCTGGTCGATGATCTGGTCGATCCTGTCGCGCCCGCTGTTCCTGGCCTCCGGGATCTTCTTCACCTACGAAAGCCTGCCGCGGTTCGTCCAGGACATCCTGTGGTGGAACCCACTGATCCATGTCACGGGCCTGGTCCGCCGAGGCTTCTATTCCACCTACGACGGCACCTACATCTCGATGACCTACGGCTACGGTGTGGCGCTGGTCCTGATCCTGCTGGGCCTAATCTTCATGCGGGCTCACTACAAGCGCGTGCTCGAACGGTGACGGACCGCGTGACACCGCTGCCTGAAGCGATCGCGCAGGCGGGCCTGTTAGATGCGCGCTGGTATGCGGCCGGGCATCCGGACGTCGCGCTGACCGGTCTCGACCCGGAGGCGCATTTCGCCCGCTTCGGCCTGCCGCTGGGACGCTGGCCCTGCCCCGACCTGCCGGCGCGCCTGGCCGGCCTTGATGGCGCCCTGCGCGCGCGGGTGGCAAAGGCCTACGGCCTCGACACCCCTGCCGCAACCCTGCGGGACGGGTCGAAGCAGGGGTCGCAACAGGGACCGGCTGGTTTCGACACGGCCTTTTACCTGCAGGCCAATCCGCACATCGACCACCGCAACTGGCGCCCCTGCGACCACTTCATGCAGGTCGGCTGGAAGGATGGCCGCCGTCCCAACCCCGATTTCGACGTGGTCTGGTACGAACAGACCCACGGCCACACCTATGATGCCGCGACCGTCAACCCGCTGGTCCACTACCGCGAGACGGGTGCCGCCCTCGGTCTTGCCACGATGCCGCCGCGCCCTGTCCGCCTGGATCCCGCAACCGCGCGGCCTCTGCCGGAAGCGCCGCGCCGGGCCTGCCTCTTCGCCGGATGGGACCCCGACGGCCGGATCGACGCCACGGTGCTGCGCTACCTGACGAACCTCGCACGCCATGCGGATGTCTTCTACCTGGCCGACTGCGACATGACTCCGGCGGAACTGGCCAAACTCGACGGCATAGCGCAAGGAGCCTGGGCGCGGCGTCACGGGGCCTACGACATGGGCTCCTACAGCCTGCTCGCGCGCGATCTGGTCGGTTGGGACCGGCTCTCCACTTATGATGAGGTGCTGCTGGTCAACGACAGCTGCTACCTGGTGCAGCCCCTGGACGCGACCCTGGCCATGATGCGGGACCGACCCTGCGCCTGGTGGGGGATGCAGGCGACCAAGGGCATGGCCGGCGCGCGGGCGCTGCAACCCTTTCCGGCGTCCGAGCGCCTGCCCATTGCCGAGATCCGCGGCGGCCTGATCGACCACTTCGAGGACGATCCGACCTACGATTTCCACATCGGCAGCTACTTCCTTGCCCTGCGCAGCGACATCGTCGCCGATCCGCGCTTCCGCCGGGTGCTGGACGCCGTGCGCCCGGTCCGCAACAAGCGTGTGATCGTGCGCCGTTACGAGGTCGGGCTGACCCGCTTCCTGATCGGGCTGGGCTATGCCTTTGACACCGCCGTGGACCACGTAACGCGGGACCACCCGGTCTACAGTGCCGTGGCCTTTGATTTGCTCGACGCGGGCTTTCCCCTGCTCAAGCGCTTCCTGATGGCCGCAAACCCCTTCGGGATCACGGCGACCGCCTATTGGGAGGCACAGTTGCCGCGGCTGGGCAGTGTTACGCCGGTGGCCGAGATCGCGGCGCATCTGGCGCGGGTCGTCCCGCCCGAGACGCTGGTCCTGAACCGCCAGATCATGGAACCCGGCTCAGCCCCCCCGCCACCGCTGTCGGACGCGGACTTCACCGCGCTCGATGCCGAAACGCCAACCTACGATCACTACTGGGCCTTCGTCGCCGCCGCGGGCGACGGGCGTCTGCCTGACGACGCTGCGCGGGTTCTGGCGGCGGTGGCCGACGATCCGCAGCGCGTCAAGGTGATCCTGACCCGCGGACGGGCGATACCGCAGGACGGCCACGCCATCGTCAGCCAGCCGCTTCAGTCGCTGGCCGGCCAGCAGATGCTGGCGCGCTGCCGGACCGTCTTCGTGAGGGGGGCCAACGGGGCGGATCTGGGCTGGCCTCTCGATTCGGGTCGTCACGACGTCATCGCGCAGGTGCCACGACCTGATGCGCCGTCCAGGCCGGACCCGCGCGCTATTCTGACCCAGGTCGCCGGGCGCGCGACGGGCTCCGCCCTGCTGGCGGGATACGCAAGACCGGACACCAAGACGCCGCGGTCGGTGGCCTTCCTCTACGATCCGCGCGCCATGGCGCGCAACCGCACGCGACTCTTCGCGCGGCTGGATGGCCTGCAGCAGTGCGGCTGGACCTGCGTCGCGATGGACATCGACCATGTCGCCCGCGACGTGCTGACCCGGGTCGAGGCGGTCTGCTTCATCGGTCTGTCGGCACCACTGGACCGCCCGCCTGCCCAAGCGGCCGCGGCGGCCCTGCACCGGCGCGACCTGATCGAGGCGGTGCGCGGCACCGGTGGCCTCGTGGTCTGCGACATCGACAGCCCGGTGGCCGCCTGGCCGGTCTTCGCCGGCAGCCCGCAGGTGCAGGACGCCCCGCTCAAAGCCAATGCGCGGGCCTGGCACAGCGCCCAAACAGCGGAGCTGCTGGACCTGGCCGATGCGGTGACGGTCGCCACGCCGGACCTCGCGCAGATCATGGCGGGGCTGCTGCACCCTTCGCAGTCCATCCACGTCCTGCCGGGCAGCCTTCCCGCGGGTGCCATGGCGGCCCGGCCACGGCCAGCGCGACCGGGGCTCCACCTGTGCTGCGCCGCCGGCACCGCCCTCGCGGCGCGCGACCTTGCGGGCTGCCTGCCGGGCCTGCGCGCGGCGCTGGCGGATCACCCGGACGCCGTCCTGCATCTGGTCTGTGCAGAGGAGGCGGCGGCGATCGATCTGCCGGAGGGCCAGGTGCGCTGGCACAGGGCGATGCCCGAACGCATGCGCCAGACGTTCCTGGCCGGCATGGACCTCAACCTCATGCCGCTCGAGGCGACGGCCTTCAACGCGGCCTGCCCCGCGACACCCGTCCTGGAGGCGGCCTGCCAAGGCGTTCCGACACTGGGCAGCAACCTGCCCGCCCTGCGCGTCATGATCGACGACGGCGTGACGGGGTATCTGGTTCCCGACCCGCAGGACTGGGCCGACCGTCTGCGAGACCTCTTGCAAGATCCGGCGGCGCTGCGCCGGACCGGCGCGGCCGCGCGGCAAGCCGTCGTCGCAGCCCATGATCCGGCCCCGGGGGCGGCGCAGTTGTCCGACATCCTGGACGCCCTTTTGAAGGAGACCCGCAATGTCGGATGACACCGCGCGCCCTCGGACAACGCAGACGGGTCAGACCGCGCAGATCGAACGGCTGCGCGCGGATCTGGCCCGGCACCACGCGGAACTGGCGACACTGCAGCGCATGGTCCTCGAGATCGAGTCCGATCTGGCGGCCGCGCAGGTCCGCGAACAGAAGGCAACACGCGCCAGGATCCTGGCCGAGCGCCGGCTGGACGAGATCAGGACCAGCCTGCCATGGCGTCTCGCCTCTCCCCTGCGCGCGCTGCGGCGACGCCTACGGCCGCAGTCTCCATCCCGGTGATCCTGTCCCAGCGATCAGTTGCGCGGGATCGACCACCAGGCCGCCGTGCGGCGTAGCCCCTCGTCCAGCCCGATCGCCGGGGCCCAGCCCAGTTCGCGCCGCGCAAGACCGATCTCGAGCCTGTTGCGCTGCACGTCGACCGTCCGGCCGGGCGCATAGAGGATCTCGATCGGCCGGCCCGTGGCGGTCTGCACCGCGTCAAGCGTGTCACGCAGGCTCAGACTGGTGCCGGACCCGATGTTGAACACATTCTCGGCGCCGCGATACTCGGCGGCGGCGACGAATGCCTGCGCCACGTCCGCGACATGCAGGAAGTCGCGTTCCGCAGTGCCGTCACCCCAGATCGTCATCGGCGTTCCGGCGACGGTATGCTGCATGGCCGCGGCGATGATGCCCTGACCCCGCGCGGCGCGCTGGCCCTCGCCGTAGGGGTTCGATATCCGCAGCGACACGGTACGCATCGGGCGCAGGTCCGACAGCAGGCGCAGGTAATGCTCGATGGACAGTTTCGACACGCCGTAGGCATTGATCGGTCGGGTCGGATCGCCTTCCGACAGGCCGATCCCCGGTGCGGGGGAATGGCCATAGACGGTGCCCCCCGACGAGGCGAAGACGAAGGTCTTCACCCCGACGCTGCTGCAGGTCTCGGCGGCGGCGATCGACACCAGGACATGCGACCCGATCTCGGCCGACAGATTCGCCTGCGACGATCCGGGCAGGCTGGAGTTGGCCAGGAAGATGACGGTGTCGCAGCCGCTCGCGGTCGCGGCGACCAGCGACGGACCCGACGGTCCATTCCACGTCGTCCCGGTCGGCCGGCATCATGTCGAGCACATGGACCTGCGCGTCAGCGGCAAGAAAGGCCGCAACGACCTTGCGGCCGATGAAACCGCCGCCGACGACGACAAGAACCCTTTGAAACGTATCAGACATCGCGCGTCCTGCGTCAGTTATGTCTGTTGCATATCAAACCTCGCGGACATATGCACCACATCGCGATGAAATGGCGGATCGCCGCGTGTCGCGCGCCGCCGGGCGGCAGCGCCTTCGGAACAACGTCATGCGGCCCGTGTCCGCGCATCGACGTCCGGGGGACGCTGCGGTGCGGGCCGGATGTCCTGCCGCGCGATGCGCATGGCACCATTGCAAGCGGCACGATAGACAAGGGCAGCCACGGCACGGGAAGAGACCGCAATGACCGACACCACCACCGACGACAACCGCACGTTCCAGCGCCGCGCCCCGCACGAAGCCACCCCCTTTGCCGGACCCACGCGCGGGCGGCGGCGCCACAGGGTGCTGGCCGTCAGCTTTGTCATGATGGTCCTCTTGCCGATCCTGGCCTCGGGCTTCTACCTCTACACCCGCGCAGCCGATCAGTATGCCTCCACGCTGGGGTTCACCGTCCGCTCCGAGAACGGGGCCAGCGCAAGCGACATCCTGGGCGGCCTGAGCGCGAGCCTGGGCGGCGGCGGCAGTTCCAGCGACGCGACCATCCTCTACGAGTTCATCCGCTCGCAGGAAATCGTGCGCAAGGTGGGTGCCAGACTCGACCTGGAACGGATGTATAGCCGCCACGCCGAGACCGATCCGCTGCTGAGCTATCACACCGACGGCACGATCGAGGATCTGACCGAGTACTGGCAGCGCATGGTCCGGGTCTCCTACGACAATATCACGGGCCTGACGGAGCTGACGGTGCTGGCCTTCGACCCCGCCGACGCGCGGCAGATCGCCGAAGAAATCTACTCCGAGAGCTCGCGCATGATCAACGCGCTGTCGGATGTCGCCCGAGACGACTCAACCCGCTACGCCCAGCAGGATCTGGACCTTGCGCTCGAACGGCTCAAGGCGGCGCGAGAGGCGCTGACCGCGTTTCGGCTGGCCAACCAGATCGTCGACCCCAACGCGGACATCCAGACCCAGATGGGCCTGCTCAGCACCCTGCAGACCCAGCAGGCCAACGCGCTTATCGAGTTCGAGCAGCTGCGGGAGACGGCCAGCAGCACTGATCCGCGCCTCGATCAGGCCCGCCGCAGACTCGAGGTCATCGAGTCGCTGATCGCCACCGAGCGGCAGAAGTTCGGCAAGGGCGGCGGCGGCGAGGACGGCGTGGAATACGCCCAGACCATCTCGGATTTCGAACGGCTCACGGTGGAACGCGAATATGCGGAAACCGCCTATGCGGCGGCGCTGCACGCCCTGGATGCGGCCCGTGCCGCGGCCAACCGGCAAAGCCTCTATCTGGCGGCCTACATCACACCCACCCTGGCCGAGAAGTCGGAATACCCCCAGCGCGGCCTGATCCTGGGCCTGATCGCGTTGTTCAGTCTGCTGATCTGGTCCATCGCCTGCCTAGTCTACTATGCCCTGCGGGACCGGAGATAGCGGATGATCCGGTTCCGGAACGTCACCAAGACATTCGCGACGCCAGAGGGACGCAAGATCATCCTCCACGATGTCTCGACAACCTTTCCGTCCGGCAAGGCGGTGGGCCTGCTGGGGCGTAACGGTGCTGGCAAGTCCACGCTGATGGATATGATCGGCGGCACCGCCAGGCCCGACAGCGGCACGATCGAGACGACGGGAACCGTGTCATGGCCCGTCGGCTTCGCCGGCAGCTTCAACCGGCAGATGACTGGCGCGCAGAACACCAAGTTCGTGGCCCGCATCTACGGTGTCGATACCGAGGAACTGCTGGACTTCGTCAGGAATTTCGCAGAGCTCGGCGGCCATTTCCATGCGCCGGTGCGCAACTATTCATCGGGTATGAAATCCCGGCTGGCCTTCGGGATCTCGATCGGGATCCCGTTCGACACCTATCTGGTGGACGAGGTGACGGCCGTCGGCGACGCGGCCTTCAAGCGCAAGAGCCGCATCGCCTTCATCAACCGCATGAAGGGCGCAGGAGCGGTCTTCGTCACCCATTCCACGGCCCAACTGCGCAAGTTCTGCACCGCGGGCGCGGTGCTCGAGAACGGCAGACTGACCTACTACGATGACGTCGAAGAGGCGATCGCTCAGCATCATGAGAACATGGGAACCGACGAGGACGAGTAATCCCCGCCCTGTCATCGCCGTCCTGTCCCATCGTCAGACCGTAGGCCCGCCGGGCCTGTCGAGGTCCACACCGTAGTGGTCACGGACAGCCGCGTTGACGGCGGCATATTCCCCGATCAGGGCCGCACGTTCCTCCTCCGACAGGATCGTGTAGCTGCCCGACATGTCCTCGCCCACCGCGATCATCGCGTTCAGATCGCGAAGGAAGGCGGCACCCGCGTCGGGGCCGCCCGTCATGAAGGCCGCCTTCCACTGGTGCAGCACGTCGTTCCGGATCGACTGGTTGGCCTCTTGGCGTGGCCGGTGCATCAGGCCGGGATCAAGTCCGATGGCATCACAGAAATCACTGCAGACGTCCGATCCGCGCATCGCGGCGCGGTCGAAATGCCTGACGTGGATCCGGGCCGGGGTCAGCTGGGTCTCCACCCGGTGCAGCAGGTCGGCGTAGTCCAGGATGCCGCGATATCCCGACCGTCGGACGAAATGATCGAGGTCCGGCGTCGTGAGGAACCCCTCGGACATCAGCGACTGGTCGCCACGCTGCACCAGAATCTTGTTCTGCTGGTTGTAGAGCGATTCGACATACCTGTCCTGCCGGCGCAAATAGACGACGACCTCGACCTCGAAGCCGTCGAGCGCGGCCTTCAGCGAGGTGAAATCCCGCTGGCGGCTGAATTCCTCGGCCGACAGGATCGGCGTGCGGCCGCCGCGTCTGAGGTCGTGCCAGAACACGGCCGCCTCGGCGGCGGTCATGATCTCGAAGACGCTGTTGAAATCCGCGTAGGTGCCGGCGATGCAGTTGTGCCGGAATGGCGAGGTCCAGACCCCGCTTCTGGGCTGACGCGGCGAAGGTAGCGCTGGATAGACCATGCCCTGTTCGGCCAGCGCCTCCGCCGAACTGGCCAGCATCACCTGGACGCTGCTCGTGCCTGTCTTCTGCAGGCCGATGTGCAGAATCAGCTTCATGCGACCTCCCTCGACGCTCGGCCGGCGGCGTCGGGGATGCGGGCATAGGGTCCGGCGTAGCGATCGACCATCTTCGCGATGGTGAAATCCGCCGCGAAGCGTGCGCGGCTGGCAGCCGCCATCGCGGCGCGCGTCTCGGGCCGCGTGATCAAGCTCATCACCGCCGCGTGCAGGGCCTCCTCGTCCAGCCCCTCGCCCTTCAGCGGCACCAGCAGGCCTGCCGCGGCCTCGCCCGTGCCGATCATGTCGGGAATCTCTCCCGTGCGGGTGGCGACCAGGGGCAGGCCCACGGCCATCATCTCGAGCAGGATGAGCGGCATCGATTCACCCACGAAGTAGCTGGGCAGCAGGCCCACGTCGGCCAGCCGCAGATAATCCTGCAGATGCGTGACCTGCCCCGTCAGGTGGACATGGGTCGGCGCCTCGGCACGGGTTTCGTCGGCCAGCGGCCCTTCGCCGATCAGCATCAGATCGACCGCGTGACCTTCGGCATTGAGCCGCGCGGTCAGGCGCACTGCCTCGCGCCAGCCCTTGGACGCGATCGCCCGCGAGGCCAGACACAGAACCATGGCCTCCGGCCGCAATCCCAGACTCTCGCGGGTCAGGTCCAGCGTGGCGGGGGATACGGCGATGCCGTTGGCGATCTTGGTCAATCCCGGTGGTCGGCCGTAGGTGTCGAAGATCTGCAGGTTCTTGTCGGCGGTATGGACCCAGGTTGCCCGGTCGATCATCCGCCGCATCCGGGTGTCGAAAGTCCTGTCGATCTTCGGATTGGCGATGAAGGTCTCGTGGCAGCCATGCATGCTGATGACCCAGGGCATGTCCGCCGGCAGATGGTCGCGCTGCATGTCCACCCAGCGGTCGGCCCACCAGATCCCCGAATGTACGAGGTCGAGATCGAAGCGCCGGATCAGCGTGCCCAGGTCGGCACCCTCCGCATCGGCCCTCAGCAGCACCACCTCCGGCGCGATCTTGGCCAGCATCGCGGGATGCGGCGGCTGGTGCGCGACATCCAGCAGCACGACCCGCCCGCCGCGGCGCGCCCATTCGTTGGCAACAGAGATCGCGAAGACCTGTCCACCCCCCGGCGACAGGTCCGGTGCCACCATCAGCAGCGAGGGGATCGCCTTCTCACCCGGTGGCACGACTGGCAGGGCGGCGGGGTCCGGCACCCGAAAGCGAGCGATATCATCAGCCAGAAAGGCCGCAATCCGGTCGCGCGCGACCGCGTCCTGGCGGAAGGTGCGCCCCAGATAGCGCCGCACGGTCGCCAGCTCGTCGAAATAGCGCATCGAGCCTTCGAGCGCATGAGTCACGGTCTTGTCGTGGCGACGGTGGTCATTCATCACCGCAGCGGCAAAGCCGACCAGCCCACCCCGCATCGCCCGCACGTAGAAATACCAGTCGCCGCAAAGCCGCATCTGCGTCAGCTCCGACACGAAGGCATCCTCGGGGCGGAAGTTGCGGAACATCACCGCGCTGGCATTGGGCAGGGAATTGGCGATGCCCAGCCCGGCGTTGGCCTCCTCGTGGTCGGTGGCCGTGTAGTCATGGTCCCAGCGTCCCGCGTTGATCCGGTCGAGGTAGAGCGCGCGGTAGTCGCCGATCACGCGCCCGTCCGAGGTGATCGGCCGGGACGCGCAATAAGCCAGCCGGACGTTGCGGTCGTCGAACCGGGGCAGCAGCGTCTCCAGCAGATGCGGCGTGCAGCGGTCATCCGCTTCGGCCATCCAGATCAGGTCGGCCCGCGCCAGATCCATTCCGCGCAACCATTGCCGGAAGGGCGATCCGGAGTTCTGCGCGTTCACGACGAGCCGGGTGCCAGGCCGGGCGGCGGCGAAGGCCTCGAGCAGCGGGACCGACGCATCGGGAGAGGCGTCGTCCAGAAGGATGACCTCGAAATCCTGGAAGGTCTGGGCCGCGATCGAAGACAGTCGCTCGGGTAGATAATCCACGTAATTGTAGTTCGGCACGACGACGCTGACTTCGGGCGCAAGGCCCATGGCCTCGCGCAGGTGATGCAGCAGCAGCGGGCCCACGACGTCCATCGTGTGACGACGTGCGACCTGCGCCTGGCCCACCGCGCCGTCGGCCTGCCGCCGCGCGGGATCGGCGGCATAAAGTGCCACCGCATCGGCCATCGCCGTGGCGTCCATGTGGGGCACGGCGATGCCGCTGCCCTCGGCGACGAAGCCTTCGATGCCCCCCGCCTCGCGGAAACAGACGATCGGCTGGCCTGCCTGCGCGGCATAGAGCGCGACCAGCGGGAACGGATCCTCCTGCGAGGACAGCATGAACACGTCGCCCGCGGCGATCTTGCCGGGCACATCCGGCTCGTAGCCGGTGAAGCGGATCCGGTCCTGCAGCCCCGCGGCGGCGATGCGGGCTTCGCAGTCCGCGAGGTCCGGGCCGCCGCCCAGCCAGACAAAATGCGCGTCGATGCCGCGGGACAGCACCTGCTGCGCCGCCGCGATGAAGACCTCGGGGGACTTGCGCCAGTGGACGACGCCGCAGCCCATGACGACCAGTGCATCCGTGGCCAACCCCAGATCGCGGCGGGCGGCGGCGCGCCGGGCGGCGAAATCCGTCCGCTCCGGCAGGGCCTCGATGAAGCTGACCGCTTCTGCCAGCCGGTCGGCGTCGAAACCGTCGTCCGCCTGCAGGACCCGCATCACCCCGGGCCCGCCCGCAATCACCCGCGCCGCCCGCTTGCGGATCAGGTCGAACTGGGCAGGGAACATCTCCAGCACCTGCGGCAGCTCGTGGATGAAGGCCACGGCGGGCAGATCGGGGTCGGCATGGTCCAGCACACCGCCGCTGGCGACGGAATTGATGAAAAGTCCCCGGACATCCTCGCCCAGAAAGCGGCGCAGGGCATCGGTGCGGTCCGCCGCGGGCAGATCGCCCAGCACCAGAAGCGGCGCGACCTCGGCGAAACCTGCGCGCAGGTTCCCGCCCTTCATCGCGACGATCCGCACATCGAACCGGGTGCGGTCGCGCAGCCATTGCGTGAACTGGCGCAGGACATGCGGCGCACCGCCGACACCGGTCTCGTGCACCACCATCCCGATCACGCCGCGTCTGCCGGATACCGACAGCCGCCGCTCCCGCAGCAGGCTTTCGCGGACTTGGGTATAGAGAGGGGCCGCATCGGCGGCGGGGGCATCCGGCGCAGGCTTCGGGACGGCGCCGTCCGGCGCAGGATTCAAGGCCGCGCCGTCCGGCGCGGGGCGAAGCCCTTCGCGCCAGCCCTCCGACAGGTAGTGCGACAGCGGTTCCCGCACTGGCGCAACCGCGTCGAGATAGGTCCTCTGATACCAGTCCGCATCGAACAGGCGGTGCGGACGACGGCCTTCGCGCCAGCCTGCGGTGATGTAGTGCAGCCAGGGGTTCAGCCCTGCCACATCGAGGTCGGGGTAGCGCGTCCGGTAGTCGGCCATATCGAACAGCGGATGTGGCAGATGGCCCGCCGTCCATCCGAAGGTCAGAAAATGACTCAGCGGTTCCGTACCGCTTCTCGCGATCTCGGGATAGGCCGCAAGATACCATGACACGTCGAACAGCGGATGCAGCGTGTGACCGTCCTTCCAGCCCTGCTGCAGGTAATGCTGGATCGGCTCGACGCCCTTTTTCAGCAGCTCGGGATGCTCCAGCAGGTACCAGGCCGGATCGAACAGGGGGTGCGGGCTGCACAGACGGCGCCAGTCGCCATCGAAATAACAGCTCATCGGTTCGATCCGGGCCTTCGCCAGTTCGGGGCGCTGCGCCAGATACCAGGCCACGTCGAACAGCGGATGCGGATTGCGGCGCTCGGCATAGCCGTAGCGCAGGTAATGATCCTTCGGCCCCGGCTTGTAACCCCTGACGTCGGGATTGGCCGCAAGATACCAAGTGGCGTCGAACATGCGATCAAAGACCTGCCGCGCGGTCACGATCGGGGCGGTTCCGGCCGGATGCGCACGCTGGCCTTCGGTCCTAGTGCTCATCGGGAACTCCACTGAATGTCGAGGTTCATCGCAAACCCTGCCTTGTCGTTGTCACGGCGACCCCCGTCGCCCGGCGAGCCAGCCTAACCCCGCCCCGTCACCCGGCGCAAACCCAGCACAACCCCGCGCAGGGGTGCCGTCAACCGCCAAGAGGTGCTGACGGTCATCGCGCGCAGTTTCCGTTCGGCCGCGTCGCGCTGCTTGCGGGCGTCGGACACCAGCGCATCCGCATGGGCATTGCTCAGGCGCAGAGCCGTCGTCAGCTGGTCGCGTGTGGCCTGCAGCGCCTGCTGATGCCGGTTGCGCAGATCGCGCAGCAGCGCCTGCCTCTCGTCGCGCAGGGCATCGCGTTCAGCCGCCATGGCGTTCTTCAGGGCATCACGCTCGGCCGCCACGGCATCTCGGGCCGCCTCGGCTTGCGCCAGCCGTCGGGCCAGCGTATCCGTGCGCCCGCTCTCTACCGCAGCCGAAAAGGCCGGGGTCGCCACGTCGAAGGCCGCCCGGATCCCGTCGAGCGTCGCATGGTCGGCCGCGTCCTCGCCCTGCGCGCTCCAACGTTCCAACGTTCCAAGATCGCGAAGGTGGTGGCGACCCAGGGCGCCAGCCGCTGCCGGTCCGAGGCATGGTCGTCGCGGGCCTGCATATGAGACAGGTCGCGGTCGAGAAAATCGTCGATCTCCGCCGCGGCCCTGTCCGACTGGCGCGGCCATACCAGATCGAGGCTCTCGCCCGCGTTACGTGCAACCGCACGCCAGTCCTGCATCAGCCGGGTATAGGAGGTGAAGTGTCGGACCTGCCCGCGGGTGGAGGCTTCTGCCGTCAGCACGTAGCGAAGCCACAGCAGCTGCCCGTAGCCCTGGTCATAGCCCGCCCAGTGGTCAAGCGACTGCGCCACCTCCAGCGGGTGACGATGGGTGTGCAAATAGCGCGGGGCGTAGCCCGCCGCTTCGAGAACGGTCTCCCAGAACGGCACGAGCATGCACATCCGCGGATCCTTGATCACCGGAAAGGCCGCATCGCCGTAGACGGCCTCCAACTGCGCCATCGCCCGCGTCCGACCGGCCTGTGCCTGCGGGGCGCGGAACCAGCTGTCGCTGAAAGGCTGCCAGGTGAACCAGCTGGACCCGGCGGATTGCATCAGCTCGTCGTTCATCTGACTGATGCCGCCGGATTCGTAGAAACCCTTGGCATTCATCGGCGCGGCCTCCAACAGGTCGCGCGGCACGTCGCATCCCAGACGGGCCAGCATCCCGGCCAGCGCGGATGTCCCGGACCGGTGCATCCCCAGAACGACAACGGCGATACGCTAGTCCGGCCGGGTCGCCTGCTCTGCTGTCACCGAAGGGTCCCTCACGTCGTTACATGCGGCGCCGGCGATCCGTTCCGCCGTCCCGCTGGAACGGCTTGCGGGGGTGGCCACAGTCGTCGGTCTCGGCATTACGGTCTGATCCCATGAATGTCAAAGGTGCCGTCGGCCCGGGCGGGGAATCCGCGATCATGGGGTGCCGGTGGCTGAAATGCGCAGGCCGCGCGCCGTCATCGTCGCCAGCAGGGTCGTCGCCTCGCGCAGATAGCCTGGTCGTGCCGCGGCCCACATCGCGGACAGCGCAGCCCCCTGCAGACCCGAGGCATCGCCCTCGCGCATCCGCCACAGGGCAAAGGCGGTCTGTTCCGTGACCTTGGCCGCGCCCGCGTCCGTCGCTGGGCGTGGCGCGGGCGCGGGCGCGGGGGTAGCGGATGCCGCGGGAAGGGCATCCTGTGTCCGGGCCGAGGCGGTCTGATCCACCAGGCGGGTCCACATCTACGCAAAGGCGGGATCGGGGCTTTGCGCCCGGCCCGCGGCCAGGGGAAAGGCCAGAAAATGCGGACGCCGGCCGTCAGGCACCTGTGCCGCGATGTAGCGTTCCGCCATGCCGGTCAGGATCGCGGCAGGCCTGACCGCCGACACCAGCTCATGATGGAAATGAGAGCTGCGCACGAAGACGATGCTGTCCCAGTAGAAGATCAGTTCGTCCAGCAGGCAGCGGAAAAAGGAATCCCCGAAGATCAGCAAGGTGCCGGTGCCGGCAGGCGCATGCGCTTCTCGTGGCGCTGCGGCACGCATTGCACGCCCAGGTCGCCCACCACCGTCGCGGTCCGGGCGCTGGCGACACGGGCTGCGACATGTTCCGGTTCCTGCCGGCCCAGCATGACCCGCGCCACCTCGGCCGCAAGATGCAGGTGGCCCAGATCGCTGTAATGGCTATCGGTCAGCGTCTGCCGGTCGGGATGGTCTTGCAGCAGTCCGATCGGGTAATGAACGTCCGCCGTGTCTCCGTCAAAGCGGAAACTCGTCTCGTAGACGGACCGGACCTGCGACAGGTCGAGACCGCCCTGCCCCGCCGCCCCGCCCTGCGGCGCGGACAGCCTGGCCAGCACGATGGCATCTGGAAACACCCATTGCGAGAATGCGATCCCCCCGCGTCGCGCACCAGGCGCGCCGGGCGAGGTGGTTGTCGCGAAAGGCCGCGATGGCCTCAGGCGCAGGCGCACTCAGGCCCGTGAAAAGGTTCGCCACATTGTGCGCCCCGCCCGTGAGGACCAGCCGTCCGCCAGCGGTCATGCCGATATGGTCCGGCAAGCCCGCCGTTTGAAGAGAATCAATCATCTCGCTTGTCATAGCATCCTGTCCGCCGCGTCCTGCATGAGCATCCCTCACTCCGTCCGGATCAACCGGCCAGCGCCTGTGACAGGGTCTTCAGCCCCGTTGCCAGAATCTCCTGCGCCGCCTGCGCCGTGTCGGCTTCCGCATAGAACCGCAGTTCCGGCGCATTGCCCGAGGGGCGCAGGTGCACGATCCGGCCGTCGGTCAGGGTCATGCGCAACCCGTCGGTGCGGTCGACGCTGGCCTCTTGGCCATCGAAGAGCGACAGGAAATCCGCGCGCTTACCTGCATCGCTGTCGAACGACGCCACCAGCGCGAGCGATTTCTCCGTCGGCACCTCCTGCAGCCGGTTCGCGGCGGTGAACCGCGCCGGCTGCGCCGCCACCAGCGCCGCCAGCCCCTCCGTCGCCGCGACCAACGGCGCCACGAAGGGCAGCACCGCGTCCCGCGTCGCCAGTGCCGGCAGCGGCCCCGCGGGGCCTTCCGCATCGAAGCCCAGCAGGAAGCCGCCATTCGCCTCGTAGCCTACGACACGCCCCCCGACCTCTGCCATGCCGGCGATCACGAAGGGCGAGCCGATCTTCGTGCGGACCACGCGCCCGAACAGGCGTTCCGCTCCGGTGTTCGACGACACCGGCGTCACGGCGACCTCGGCTCCGAGGCTCTGCCCGGTGATCTGCCCCAGGATGTCGCCGACGATGACCTCTCCGGTCTCGTCCGTCAGCAGCGGTCGGTCCCCGTCGCCATCGGTCGAGACGATGGCATCAAGGCCATGCGCCTGCGCCCAGTCCCGCAGCTGTGCGCGGATCGCGGGATCGACAGCCTCCGTATCGACGGGAATGAACCTCTCCGACCGCCCCAGTTCCACGACCGATGCCCCCAGCCCCGCGACGATTTCCAGCAGCAGATCGCGGCCCACGGCGGAGTGACTGTAGACGCCGATCCTCCGCCCCGTCAGCGCGGGGCCATAGGCGCCCACGTTGCGTGCCACGTAATCCGCCCCGGCGCGCGTATTTTCAGTCACTGTTCCGGCGTGACCGCCCGCATCCCGCCACAGCCCCGCCAGGATCGCCGCCTCGTCAGCCTTGCCGATCTCGCCGTGGGTGACATAGAATTTCAGCCCGTTGCGGTCGGCGGGGATATGGCTGCCCGTCACCATCACCGCCGCGGCCCCGGCCCCCATCGACGCCAGCGCCAACGCCGGCGTCGGCACCGCACCGCAGTCGGTGACGTCCACCCCCTCGCCCCGCGCCGCGGCGATCACCATGTCGGCGATGGCGGGCGACGACGGCCGCAGATCGCGCGCGACGAACAGGCCCGTGCCCACAGGACAGGCATGGATGAAGGCGCGCACATGGTCCGCCACCAGATCGGGGGTTAGTTCCGTGACAAGACCGCGCAGGCCGGATGTGCCGAACTTGGGGGGCATGGGATGGGTCCTTTCAAGGAGGTGTCGGCCCGTCTTAGCGGACCCGCGTGCCCCCGGCAAACACCGGTGGCGACCGGCCTGCCACAGATGTCATTCAACTTGTGCCGGGCGGTCGGATCGGGTGAACTGATATCATGATGACATCGTATCAGGCCCGCAAGCTGATCGCCTTCCAGATGGTCAATCTGGGCGTCACGATCCTGATCAGGCTGGGGATCCCTTTCGACATCCGCGGCGGGGGCTTCATCTCTATCCTCTTTGCCCTCAAGATGATCGCCCTGCTCTATTGGAACGATTATCCGGCGCAACGGGACCGGTATGCGCTTCTGTTTTTCGTCATCGCCGTGACGGAAGTCATCCTCGTCTTCGTCTTCGGGTCCTTCTCGATCTATTCCTTCGCCTACGTCAGCCTATTCGGATGACCCGCACATGATACGCCAGCGGATCGGACGCGCGGCCCGGTGACCGGACGACACGCGCGTTTGCTCTGACGACACCGACGTCCGGTTGTCCGACCGGCCAGGGCACATCACGGTCGGATTTTTCACGAATATGGCAACAGGTGGCCATTTTATGAACAATGTTGCCCCCCATGCCTCTGACCGAGCACCGCGAGACACATCGTCACGCACGGACATCGCCATGGGATGACACGATGAGCATCGTCAAACTCAACCTGTCGACCGACGCCACCCCCGTCGAGACGCAGACCCTGCTGACGCTGGTCGTCCCCGTGTATAACGAGGAAAGCGCGATCGGGCCGTTTCTGGATGCAACGGCCACGATCCTTGAACAATTGGCGCCCTCGCTCCGGTGCGAAATCCTGTTCATCAATGACGGCAGCCGCGATGGCACGGAATTCGCGATCCGGTCCTTCATGCACAACAATCCCGCCATTCGCCTCGTCAACCTGTCGCGCAATTTCGGCAAGGAGGCGGCACTCTGCGCCGGGCTGGAACACGCGCGCGGCGCTGCCGTCATTCCGGTCGACGTCGACCTGCAGGACGACGTCAGCATCATACCGGACATGGTCGACAAATGGCGGCAGGGGGCCAGAATCGTCAACGCACGCCGCAGCGACCGGACAAGCGACAGCTGGGCAAAACGCACCTCCGCGCGCGCCTTCTACCGGGCCTTCAACGCGCTGTCGGACTATCCGATGCCGTCCGACGTGGGTGATTTCCGCCTGCTGGACCGGCAGGTCGTCGACGTCCTGCGCTCGATGGGAGAGCGGGTGCGCCTGAACAAGGCGCTGTTCAGCTGGGTCGGGTTCAAGACCGAAGAGGTGACCTTTGCGCGCAACGCCCGCAGCCGGGGCAAGACCACGATGAACTACTGGCGGCTGTGGGGCATGGCGCTGGACGGGATCATCGGATCGACGACCAAACCGCTGCGGATCTGGACCTATCTCGGCACCGGGCTTGGTCTGCTGTCGTTTCTCTACGCGGCCTGCATCTTCGTCAGCACCCTTTTGTTCGGTGTCGATGTGCCGGGCTATGCCTCCCTCGTCCTGCTGATCCTGACCTTCGGCGGTCTGAACCTGTTCGCGATCGGGATCCTGGGGGAATACATCGGCCGCATTCTGACGGAAGTTCGGGAAAGACCGATGTTCGTGGTCCGGTCGACCTACGGCGCAGAGGACTAGAGTGCGACAGTCCATGCGCAGGGATCCCCGGCCCGGACCGGTCTGGCTGGGCCAGTTGGGACGTTTCGCCGTCGTCGGCGTGGCGGCGACGCTGACCCATGTCGGGGTCGCCCTGCTGACCACATACATGTTTGCCCTGTCCCCCCTGCAGGCCAATCTGGCCGGATTCACCGCTGCCGTCGGCGTGTCGTTCCAGGGCCACCTGCGCGTGACGTTCCGGGTGAAGGATCCGCAGTGGCGGCATCTGTGCCGCTTCATCGTCCTGTCGGTGACGTCCCTGGCGGTCAGCAGCCTGATCACGGCCCTTTGCACGCGCAGCGGTGGCGACATCAGGCTGGCGATGGCGCTGGTCGCCGGGGTCGTGCCGGCGTCATCCTTTCTCGTGGCCCGTCTCTGGGTCTTTGCAGGACTTGCGGTCACCCCACCGGAGTCGCGATACGGAGTATCCCCATGATACAATTGAAACCTGCGACGCTGGCTGTGGTGGCTGCGGTCACCGCGGCCCTGATCGGATATGTGGCACTCGAATTCGCACTCCCGGTCCTGCTCGGGAAAGAGAACCTGGTGGATTTCGACATCTTCCATCTGGTCAGCATCATGATCGCGGAAGGCAACCTGCCTGCGGCCTATGCGGTAGAGACCTTCATGCTGCGACAGGCCGAACTGCCCGGCTTCACCGGCTTCGATATGTTCTGGAGCTATCCGCCCTTCTTCGATCTGGTGGTCGCCCCGCTGTCGCTGCTGCCCGCCGCACCGTCCTATATCCTGTTCATGGTGGTGACGCTGGCCTTCTACGTCCGGGTCGTCCGGACGCTGGCCGGCCCCGCGTTCCACACGATCCTCGTCCTCTTCCTGCCCCTGACGCTGCTGATCATCCGGACGGGCCAGAACGGTTTCCTGACCGGCGGCCTGATCGGGCTGACCTGCGTACTGGCGCTGCGCCAGTCGCGCTGGTCCGGCGTGCCGCTGGGTCTGATGGCAATCAAACCGCATCTGGCCCTGGGCGTCGGCATCTGGTCGCTGCTGGATCGCCGCTGGGGCATGGCCGTCCAGTCCTTTGCGGTGATCGGCCTCTTTGCGGCACTGACGACGCTGGTGTTCGGCACCGGTGTCTGGGCCGCGGCCTTGGGGGGGATCTCTGAAACCGCAGAGGTTCTGCGGGAGGGACGGTTCGCGATGTATCGCATGACCTCGCTCTATGCCTTCGGTCTGTCCTTCGGATTCGGACACGCGGTGGCGCTGTCCCTGCACATGACGGGGGTCGCCACGGCCCTCGGGGCGCTGGTCCTGCTCAGCCGCGCCAAGCTGCCGCCGCGTGTCTTGATGGGAGCCGGAGTTTTCGTGTCGGCGCTGATCAGTCCCTATAATTACGACTACGATCTCGCCATGCTGGCCGCCGCCGCCTGTCTGCTGATCGACACGGTGATGCATCATGCCAGCAAGGCAGAACGATACACGATTGCCGCTGCAATCCTAATCGTCGGCACCTACGGGATTTCGCTCACGGCTATCATCGACCTTATCATGAACGATGAGTTCGCTCGACCGGTTTCCGTTTTAGGCCCCGTGCTGTTTGCTGGTGGAATCGTCCTGTTCCGGGTGGTCTGGCGCAGCAGGAATGCGGCACATGCGCACCCCTCCACAGCGAAAGCAGGGTTCAACCCGGCCTGAGTCTGCCTTGGCGGATCATCACGATCGACCTGAAACGCGATGTCAGTCGCGGCAGGCTCCTCAGATCTGGCCCTCGGCCCCGCCCGCGAAATGCGCGCCGCCTTCGACCCAGCGGGCGACGACCGCGCGCAGGGCCACCTCGTCGGCGGCCTCGATCGCGCGGCGCAGGGCCTTCAGGGCAGAGGCGACCTCGATCTCCGACAGGGCCGCCTCGTTGGCCTGCAGGATCTTGGGGTGCGGCGTGGTCAACTGGCCTTCGCCGATCAGCAGCTCCTCGTGGATCTTCTCGCCGGGGCGCAACCCGGTGATCTGGATTTCGATATCGCCGTCGGGGTTGGCCGCGTCGCGCACCGCGTAACCCGCCGCCCCTATCATCTGGCGCGCAAGGTCGTAGATCGAGATCGGATCCCCCATGTCCAGCACGAAGACATCGCCGCCTGACGCAAACGATCCCGCCACCAGCACCAGCTTGGCGGCCTCGGGGATCGTCATAAAAAAGCGCGTGACCTCACGGTGGGTCAGCGTGACCGGGCCGCCTTTCTGGATCTGGTCCTGAAACAGCGGGATGACCGACCCCGACGACCCCATGACATTGCCGAAGCGCACCATGGTAAAGACCGTGCGCCCCTTGCTGCGGCTGGCCAGATCCTGCACCACAAGCTCCGCCATCCGCTTGGAGGCGCCCATCATGTTCTGCGGCCGCACCGCCTTGTCGCTCGAGATCAGGATGAACCGTTCGACCCCCGCGTTCGCCGCGGCCTGCGCAAGCACCTGCGTGCCCAGCACGTTGTTGGACATCCCCACCACCGGGTTCTTTTCCACCAGCGGCACGTGCTTGTAGGCGGCGGCGTGCAGCACGACCTGCACCCGGTGCGTGGCCATCACGCGGGCCATCAGGTCCGCGTCGGTGATCGACCCCAGCACGGGCACGATCTCGGTCTTCTGGCGGCGCAGCAGGGCGCGCAGTTCCATGTCGATGGTATAAAGGGCGAGTTCGCTGATCTCGCAGAGCACCACCTTGGCGGGGGCGCGCGCCAGCAGCTGACGGCAGAGCTCCGATCCGATCGACCCGCCGGCGCCGGTGATCAGGATCACGCGGCCCGCATAGGTGGCCCCGCCGTCGGGCAGCGCCGCGTCCAGCGCCGCGCGCCCCAGAAACTGCCCCGGCACCACGGGCTGCAACTGGTCCACCAGCGGCATCCGTCCGGTCAGCTGGGCAAAGGACGGCACCGCCTGCACCTCGACCCCCATATCCTCCAGCCTGCGCGACAGCTGCGCCTGCCGCGGCCGCGGGGCCGAGGGCATCGCCAGCAGCACCCGGTCGATCTGGTGGGCCGCGATCAGCGCGGGGATCGCCATCGGCCCATAGACGGTCAGCCCCTGAATGATCGTGCCTTGCACGTTGACGCTGTCGTCGACGAAGGCGATGGGAAAGATCGTCTCGTCCGTGCGCAGCGCCGCGGCCAGTTGCCGCCCGGTGGCACCGGCGCCGTAGATCAGCACGCGGGACTGGTCCTGCCCGCGGCGGTAGATCACCAGCAACAGCTGCAGCATCCCCATGCGCGCGCTGACCGCCAGCAGGAAATAGACCAGCGCGAAATTGATGAAATTCGCCAGCGGCGTGGCAAAGCCCGCCATGTCGTCCATCATCGCAGCCGCCAAGCCCAGCAGCACCGCATGCACCGCCGTCAGGCCGATGGCGTGGCTTTCGTAGGATTTCAGCTGGATCAGCGGCAGGCCCAGCACGGATGACAGAAGCCCCCCGACCGCCATCAGCAGGGGCAGCGCCAGCCAGTGCGCGACGATGCCGCCGCCCGGTGCCGCGCCGTCAAGGCCGGGCGTCCCCTGCAGGGCCGCCGCCGCCAGCAGCGCCACGGGGATCAACGCGACATCCACGCTCAGCAGCAGTGCCCGCTTGGCGCGGCGCGACATGGCGCTGATCCATCTGTATATCATCGCTTCCCGTCATCCCTGCTGTCCCGCTCTTCTGGGCGTCTGGACCGCATTTTTCAAGCATCCGCCGGTGCATACGTCATTTTTGGCGAAACGCCGCGTCCCCGGCGCACCGGGTGCATGCGCGCAGACTACGCGCAACTTGATGCAAAAACCCTTTAAAGCTGCGGCAAGAGACACCGCTGCGACCCATTTGCGCCCGTCCCGCGCCCGCCCGCCCCGCAACACGAAGGCCTACGGGGCAAGAGCTTGGGTGCGCAACAATGGGAGAGCTGACACGGATCACGACGGTCCTGCGCGCCGGCGCCGCCGATATGTCGCATGTCACGGACCTCGCGGTCCTGAACGGCCAGCTTTACGCCACCACCCGCCACGACGGACGGCTCGACAGCTGGACGATCACCGGCGCGGGCCTGACCTTGCGCGACAGCGAGGCGCACCGCGGCACCCTGACCCCAGGTGATCTGGGCTGGATCAGCACCGTGAACTTGGGGGCCAGCCCCGCCCTGCTGACGGGGGGCGGGGCCGCGGGCGCGCTGGTGCTGCGCACGCCCGGTGCGGGCGGCACCCTGTCCGCGGGGACCACGCTGGCGGGCACCACCGGGACATGGGGCACGCTCCAGCACACCACCAGCATCGACCTTTCGAACGGCAACCACGTCGTCTACGGCGGACTGGCCGGTCGGGACGGTCTGGGGCAACTGTTCTTTCGCGACGACGGCACGCTCCTCACCAGCCAGACCCTGACCGACCGGGCCGACACGTATCTGGGGCAAGTCAGCGGCACCGCGACCGCCACTGTGGCGGGTCACACCTACCTCTATGCCGCCTCGGCCACGGAAAACGGCATCAGCACCCTCGCCGTCGCCGCAAACGGCACGCTCACCCCCGTGGCGACCACCGGCAACGCCGACGGCCTCTGGATCGCGACCCCGACCGCACTCGCCAGCGTCACCACGGGCGGGCGCACCTTTCTGGTCGTGGCCGCCGCCGGCACCGACAGCCTCACCGTCCTGCGGACGGAAGCCGACGGCTCGCTGACCGTCACCGACCACCTGCTCGACACCCGCGACACCCGCTTCGGCGATGTCGCAGCACTCGAGGTGGTAAGTTACCGCGGCGATGTCTTCGTCATCGCGGGCGGGGCCGACGACGGGATCACCGTGCTGCAACTGCTGCCCGACGGGCAGATGGTGACACGCGCCACGATCGCCGACACGACCGCCATGACGCTGGCCAACGTCTCGGCCATTGCGGCCACCGGGTCCGGCGACGGCCTCGACATCTTCGTGACCTCCGCGTCAGAGGACGGGATCACCCGCCTGCGCTACGACATCGGACCCGCGGGACAGACCCTGACCGCGACCACTGCCAACACCACGCTGACGGGCGGGGCGGGCGCCGACCTGCTGACAGGGCTGGCGGGCAACGATGTGCTGCACGGCGGCGCGGGCGAGGATATCCTGCGCGACGGGGCCAGGTCCGACACGCTCTTCGGCGGATCCGGCGCCGACATCTTTGTCCTCGCGCGCGACGGCGCCCGCGACACGATTCAGAATTTCGAGGTCGGCGTGGACCGCCTCGACCTCTCGGGCTGGGACTTCCTGAGCGCGCGCGCGCAGCTGACCTTTGCCATCACCGCCACCGGCTTCACCATCACCTACGGCGACGAGGTGCTGGTGGTGAACGCCGCCGACGGCAAACCCATCGACCACCGCGTGCTCTCCGACGCCGAGCTGATGGGCGGCGCGCGCATCCCGCTGGTGATCCGCCCCGGCTATCCCGGCCCAGTCATGCCCGCCCCCGACCTGCCCCAGCGTTCAAACACCGGGACGGCGGCGGACGTTGGCGGCACCGGTGGCGGCGGCACCGGCAAACTGCCCGCCGCCGGGTCCGGCGGCAACGCGGCCCCAACCCTCGCAACCACCCTGCAGATCGCCGGCATCGGCTTTCTCGCGCCGCAGATCTCGGCGGTGAAGGGGACAAGGCTTCGTGGTACCACGGCGGACGAGTCGCTTCGGGGCACCGGACGCGGCGACAAAATCCGCGGCGGCGACGGCCACGACCGGATCGACGGCCGCGGCGGAAGCGACCGGCTCTTCGGCGACCGGGGCCGCGACACGCTGATCGGGCGGGTGGGTGATGACCGGCTGAACGGCGGTAGCGGCAAGGATCTCCTGAAGGGCGGACCGGGCCAGGACGTGCTGATCGGCCGGGCGGGACCCGACCGGCTGAAAGGCGGCGGGGGCGACGATCTGCTGAAGGGCGGTGCCGGGCGGGACATCCTGCAGGGACAGGGCGGCAACGACCGGCTTTATGGTGGCAGCGGCAGCAACCAGCTTTTCGGACAGGGCGGCCGGGATCTGCTGGCCGGCGGCGGGCGGGGCGACCTGCTCTACGGCGGTATCGACGATGACCTGCTGGATGGCGGCGGCGGTAACGACCGTCTGGACGGCGGCGACGGCAACGACCGGCTTTATGGCAGCGATGGCAACGACGTGCTGCTGGGCCAGGCCGGGCGTGATCTGCTGGACGGCGGCACCGGCCACGACGTGCTGCTGGGGGGCGACGGCGACGACAGCCTGATTGGCGGGGCCGGGGTGGACCGGCTGTCGGGCGGCAACGGCCGCGACCGTCTGTCGGGCGGCGCGGACAACGACATCCTTTCGGGCGATGCGGACAACGACCTGCTGGACGGCGGTACCGGTCACGACACCCTGCTGGGCGGCACCAGCGACGACCTGCTGACGGGCGGCGACGGCAACGACACCCTGCTGGGCGACGCCGATCACGATACGCTGACCGGTGCTGCGGGCCATGATACGCTTTACGGCGGCACCGGCAACGATCAGCTCGATGGTGGCGCAGGCAACGACCGGATCGACGGCAGCGAGGGCGACGACCTGCTGACGGGCGGCGCAGGCTTCGACGTGCTGCTTGGGGACGCTGGCAGCGACACCCTGCTGGGCAACGCGGACGGCGACCGGCTGGACGGCGGGGCGGGCAGCGACACCCTCGACGGTGGCCAAGGCGACGACGTCATGACTGGCGGGACCGGGGCCGACACCTTCGTCTTTGCGACCGGTGCGGACCGGATCACCGATTTCGACACCGGACTGGATCGTCTGTCGCTGGAATCCGATCTCTGGGACGGCAACCTGATTCCTGCCGACGTGCTGTTCCTGTATGCGACCGTGGTCGGCGGCGACACGGTGCTGGACTTCGGCGGGGGCAACCGCCTGACGCTGGACCATATCACCGACTGGACCGCGCTCGCCGCGCAGATCGACTACATCTAGTCTCTGTGAAAGGGTTTCAGTGCCGTCCGCCCGATCAGGGCAAGGTCCCAGCACAGGCTCCGGTGACGGGCATAGATCAGGTCGAGCCGCGCCTTGGCGGGGATGCAGCGCCGGCGATAGACCGCGTCGGTCTCGGCGGGCGTCGCACAGGCGGCGAGCAGCCGCTCCTCGTGGCCGTGGTAGACGAGGCTCGCCAGACCGGTGATCCCCGGCCGGCTCTGCAGCACGGCGGCGTAGAGCTCCGGGTAGTCCTCCACGTAGCGGCGCAGGGGCGGACGCGGGCCGACGAGGCTCATGTCGCCGCGCAGCACGTTCCACAGCTGCGGGATCTCGTCTGCGCGGCTGCGGCGCAGCAGCCGGTGCATCCGCGACAGGCTGCGCTGCTTGTCGCCCCCCGTGACGCCCCCGACGCGGTCCGCGCCGACCGGCATGGTGCGCAACTTGATCAGGCCAAAGGGCCGCCCCGGTGCGCGCATCCGCTCCGAGACATAGAAGAAGGGCCGCCCTTCCGTCACCGCCAACACCGCCAGCAGCAGCACCAGCACCGGAGCCAGCAGCACCGCCAGCAGCAGCGTCAGGGTCAGGTCCAGCAGCCGCTTGGGCAGCGTCATGTCAGCGCCCCGGCCACGGCGGCCGCATCGGCGGGGGGCATTGGGCAGATGCCCTGCAACAGGGTCACATCCAGCGCCATTTCAGGCAGCGCCTCGGCCGGGGCCGGGGTCCAGTCGAAGGCGACGCCGGCCGCATCCAGCACATCCGCCATCGCCACAAGGCCCGGACGCGCAACATTTACCACCGGCGGCCGCGCAGGCGCCGCCGCGAGAGCGATGAGCACCCGTGCCAGGTCCCCCGGCGTGCAATAGGCCCGACGCGGCCCCTGCCCGTCCGCGAAGCGGTGCAGCACCACGCCGCCCTGCGCGATCCCCGCGGCCAGCGCGTCGCAGCCCGCCACGTTGCCGATCCGCAGGTGGGTGACATGGGGTCCGGCGACGGCGGCCTCCATCGCCGCCTTGGCGCGGCCGTAGTCGCCGGTGGGTTTCAGGGTCTGATCTTCCCGCAGCAGACCCGGCTGCGGGCCGTAGACCGCCTGTGATGACGCGACAAACACCGGCACGCCCAGTCTTGCCCCCAGATCCGCGCCGGCCTGCGCCAACGGGGTGTTCAGCGCCAGGGCCTCGACCGTACCGTGGGTGATGCCGGCCAGCACGACAACGCTGTCGATGGGCGGCAGATCCGGCGCGGAGGCGTTCAGGATGTCCCAGGCCAGCGTGTCCCCTGCCCCGTCGCGGCTCTGGCGCAGGGGGGCGGGCGAATCCGCCGGCCAGGCCCGCGCCAGCGCGCGCCCCACGCGCCCCGAGGCGCCCAGGATCAGGGGGCCCGTCTGTGTGGATTTGGTCATCGACGCCTCGTGCAGATCGCCCGGATGTGGGCGGTGCGCAGGCCTAGTTGATAATCAGGTCGTTGGCCAGAATGTTCAGGTTGTCGACATGGTCGATTATCAGCACATCGCCGTGGCCGAAATCCAGGATCGCGCGACCATGAGAGATGGATGCGTCATCCAGAATGTCCGCCACGCTCTGGCCGCGGGCCAGGTCGGCATCGATTACGATCGTATCGACGTTGTCGCGGAAGTCCTTGATCCGGTCGCGCCCTTGGTCGAAGACAAAGGTATCGGCCCCTCCATTCCCGCGCAGAACATCGTTGCCGTGGCCACCGTTCAGAACGTCGTCGCCTGCACCGCCTTTCAGGATGTCGCGGTGCCGTCCGCCAAACATCGTGTCGTCGCCACCGCCGCCTTTCAGCACATCCTTGCCGTTGCCACCATCCATGCGATCGTCGCCGGCGCCGCCCCAGAGCCGATCCCGACCGCTATGACCGTTCAGCAGATCTCTGCCATCTTCGCCGTAAAGCCTGTCGTTGCCACGGTTTCCAAAAAGGTGATCGTTCCCGTCTTCGCCGTGGATCCAGTCGCCCCCGCCGCCGCCCCGGATGTCATTGTCGCCCCCGTTACCGTTCAGACGGTTCCGCGCACCCTGTCCGTTCAGGTCAAGGTCGGCGCTGCCCAGCAAGCTGGCGTGGCGGATCCCGTCCAGCAGTGTGGCCGAGGACGAGACATGCGCCACCTCGCGTCCCTGGGCATCGGTGACCACGTCCAGCTTGACGTTTCCGTCCGATACGTCGACGACCAGATGCCCCATGATCCTGCCGCCCACTGCGACGGTCATGGCGACATCGTCCTGCGCCGCCATCCGGATCGCGTAGCCACCCGCGCCTGCGGTCGTGTCGGAAGAGCCGCCGCCCGAGATTTGCAGGCCCTGACGACCTTCGCCGATGGAATAGAAATCGTCACGGTCCGCATCGCGATAGGCGACGCCGGTGACGAAGACATCGGTGCCCGACACGGCGAACTTCTCGGTCACCATGGACGAATTGTAGGTGGTGCCCTGATAGGTGAAGGACCCGCCGACCTGACCGATCCCGATTTCACGCATCTCGGCGGCAAAGGTGTTCTCCCGGTGGGATTGCGACCGGTACAGCCCCTCGTGATGCTGGGCGATCGACGCTTCCATGTCGATCCGGCCGGTGGTGCCCAGCCAGGCCAGGTTTTCACGCCAGCCCCATGTCCCGGTAAAGACGTAGCCCGCGCTTTGCATCCGGTCGCCCGCGTTGGACCCGCCCGCCCCGCCGTGCGAGAAGCTGTCGTTCGCCACCATCCAGTCGCTGTGGTTCGTGGCCGCGGTTTCCAGCGCCGCATTGGGGGCCAGCACCTGCAGCGCCTGGGTTCCGATGGTCCCGGCGGGAAGGCCGGCATTCAGATCGAGGTTGTAACGGGCCGCTTCGCCCAAAGGGTCCAGACGCCCCCTGTTGATCAGTTCAATCAGGTATTGTTCACCCGCGGTCAGCGACATGGTAGTCTCGCTCTCTACATCCAGATACCGGACGCACACCGGGGCAGATCCGGCGCGCATCCCTTACAAATATAGGCCGACAAGAGTTAACAAATGGGTCATGGGCGGGGCACGGGTCTGCCCCGAAAGGGGCAAACCCGTCGAAACCCGCAACTCTGCGTTGCCGGATCGTGGACAATGGGGGGTGTAGGACGCGGCAGGACGCGGAAACAACCCGCGCCTTGCGGGATGGCGCGGGGTCGGCAACAGGATGCCGACCCCGCGCGGATTACTGCTGCAGGCGCTGCCGGGCGAGGGTCACGTTGGTGATGAGGCCGAGCAAGGTGGTCGCCGTACCCAGCGGGCTTTCGGTCACATAGACCAGATCGCCGGACTGGATCTGGAACTTGCCGGCACTGAACAGCCCGTCGGCGCGTGTCAGGTCGATGGTAAAGACCACCCGGTCGCGCGGCGGCCCCTCCGGACTGGGGACCTTCGGATCGGCCACGGGCCGCACGGCAGAGGCCGGATAGTCGCGCAGGATCAGGATGCCCTGCGGGTTCGCCCGCAGCGCCGACACGCCGCCCATGATCGACAGCGCGTCCAGCGCGCTGACGCGGTCCTTGGGGAAAGGATAGAGGGATTCCCGCGTCACCGCACCCAACGACAGGAAATAGCGGTCGTCGGCCTCCACCAGCACCCGGTCGCCGCCCTGCAGCGTGGTATCAAGGTTCGGCTCCGCGAAAAGCCGCTCCAGCGACACGCCGTAGGGCTTGCCGTTCCGGAACAGCTTGACCCGGGGATTGACCGTGCTCTCCGGCACGCCGCCGCCCTGCGCGATCAGCGACAGCAGGCTGACGTTGCGGTCGACCAGCGGATAGATGCCGGGATTGCGCACGCCCGACGCCAGCGTCACCGTATTGGCGCGCCCCGGGGCCACGCTCAGCTGCACCTGTGCAGACGGCACGGTGTTCAGCAGCATGTCCTGAATGCGCTCGCGCGCGGTGTCAGGGGCCATGCCGGACACCTTCATGTTGCCCACGAAGGGCAGAAAGATCCGCCCGTCGGGTCCCACCTGGACGTCCTGCAACTGCGCCACGCGCTCGCCGGGGCGGGTCAGCAGGGAATTATCCTCGGCGTCCCAGATGCTGATCTTCAGCATGTCGCCGGGGCTGATGATCATGCTGGCAGGCTGATCCACCCGCCCGATCCAGGGCAGCGTACCGGTGGCATTGCCCGGCCATCCCGCCAGCAGCGGCAGGCTGGCCCGGGTGACGGAAAACACAGCAAAGTCATAGACCGGCTGACCGTTCGCATCGACGCCCGCCTTGGCCGACAGCACCTCGTTACGGAACCCCGCACCGCGGGGCAGGTTGCAAGCCGACAGCACCAATCCCATACACAGGCACAGGCCCAGCATGGCGATGCGGCGATACGTGACCGTCATGAAGGCTCCCCCGGGATGCCGCACCGCAAACCGGTGCCTGTCTGCCTCGTCAATCTCTGCCTTGCGCATACCCTTTGTGGCCCCTGTCGCGCAAGCCACAAGACCCGCCCTGCCCCGCACCTGGCCCAAGGGTGCGCGCCCCTTTGCCGTGGCGCAGGTTTTCAGCTAAGCCGCGCGGCAAGGAACCGCGAGAGGGAGACGGGCAGGATGACCGAACGGCTGATGATGGTGGGCGCGGGCCTGTCCGGTGCCGTGCTGGCACGGCAACTGGCCGAGGCCGGTCACGCCGTCACCGTGGTCGATGGCCGCCCCCATGTGGCCGGCAACTGCCACACGGCGCGCGATGCGGACACAGGCGTCATGGTCCATACCTACGGGCCGCATATCTTTCACACCGACGACGACGGCGTCTGGGACTACGTGCAGCGTTTCGCCCGGTTTCGGGACTATAAAAATCAGGTCAAGACCACCGTGGCCGGTCAGGTCTATTCCCTGCCCGTCAACCTGCATACGATCAACCAGTTCTTCGGGACCGCCCTGCGCCCCGATCAGGCGCGCGCCTTCGTCGCCGCACGGACCGCCGACATCCCCGACCCCCAGACCTTCGAGGAACAGGCGCTGGCCTTCGTCGGCCCCGATCTCTACGCCGCCTTCTTCAAGGGCTACACGGAAAAACAATGGGGCACCTCGCCCGGCAATCTGCCCGCGTCGATCCTGAAACGCCTGCCCCTGCGCTTCACCTACGACGACAACTACTTCTTTCACCGCCATCAGGGCATGCCAGAGGACGGCTATACTGCCCTTGTCGCGGCAATCCTCGATCATCCGGGCATTACTGTGGTGTTAGAGACTGTTTTCGACCCCGCAGAGGCCGATCAGTGGGACCATGTCTTCTGGTCCGGCCCCCTCGACGGGTTCTTCGATTACCGCCTTGGGCGGCTTGGCTACCGCACGCTGGATTTCGAGGTCTTCCGCGCGATGGGTGACTGGCAAGGCTGTGCGGTGATGAACCATCCCGACGCAGACGTGCCCTATACGCGCATCAGCGAACATAAACACTTCGCCCCTTGGGAAAGCCACGAAAAATCAGTGCTTTACCGTGAATTCCCCCGCGCCTGCGGGCCCGACGACATCCCCTATTACCCGATCCGTCTGGCAGAGGAGAAATCCCTGCTGGCCGACTACGTGGCCCTCGCGCAGACGGCACCGAACGTCACCTTCGTCGGCCGCCTCGGCACCTACCGCTACCTCGACATGGACGTGACGATCCGCGAGGCGCTGGACCTCGCCCAGGCCTTCCTCGCCACCCGCAGCACCGGCACCCCTGCCCCACGCTTTTCCAAGGCGCCGCTGTGACGCGCGTCGCCCCCCGTCTTGTGGCAATCGTCGTCACCTTCAACCGGCTCGACCAGTTGCAGATCACCCTGCCCACCCTGCTGGATCAGGACGTGGACCACATCGTCGTCGTCGACAACGCTAGCACCGATTCCACCCCCGACTGGCTGGCGACGCAAGGTGACGCCCGCGTCCACGTCGTGACCCTGCCCACCAACACCGGCGGCGCCGGCGGGTTCGAGGCCGGGATGGCCTACGCCCGCGATCACCTCTCTCCCGACTGGGTCGTGCTGATGGACGACGACGCCCGCCCGCAGCCCGGCGCGCTGGCCACGTTTCGCAGCGAGACACCGACGCTGGAATCTGATTTCCCCAATCTCGGCATCGTCGTCGCCGCGGTCTTCTATCCCAACGGCACCCTGTGCGAGATGAACCGCCCCTCGCGCAATCCGTTCTGGAACCTTGGCCTTTTCGCGCGGACCCTGTTGCGCGGCACACGGTCGGGCTTTCATCTGACCGACTCGCAATTCGCCCCCGATGCCCCGGCCATCCAGATCGACGTGGCCTCCTTCGTCGGCTACTTCGTCAAGGCCAGCGCCTGGGAAAAAGCCGACCTGCCCGAAGGCGGCCTCTTCATCTACGGCGACGACGTGCTCTATTCCCTGCGCCTGCGCCGGGCGGGCTTTGCCATGGCCTTCGTGCCCAAGGTCCGCTTCACCCACGACTGTGGCACCATGGGCGACGGCTTCGTCTACCGCCCCCTGTGGAAGATATACTACCACTGCCGCAACGGCGTCGACATCGCGCGCCAGGCCGCAGGCCCGCTGATCTTTCCCGCGGCCCTCGTCTATTACACCCTGATCTGGTGGCGCCGCGGACGGCACTGTAAAGGCACCGAACGCCGCCTTTACTACAAAATGATGCGCATGGGCCTGCGCGACGGCCTGCTGGGCCGCCGCGGCCGTTACGACGAAGCCCATCAGATGGTCAGCAACGCAAATATAACGACAACTACCCGAGAAGATTGATCTCGAAGAGATCTGCGCTCGCCACTCGCAAGAACGGTGACGTGCAATACTTCGCAACCGCTTCTTAGCATAAAACAAGCCTTCAAAAATACATTACAAAAACCAAATGTTTCGCATGCGATACATATTATGTAAAATAGCGAAGGCCCGCATCAGGGGTGATGCGGGCCTTTTGCATGATGTCACGCAGCGAAACAGACTCTGAAATCCCTGCAGCAGGGTCTGATCAGGCCGTGTCCAGATCGCGCAACGCAGCCATCAGGCGACTGACAAAGAACCGGTTTTCCAGCGCGGGGCCGGTCAGGCGGAACGCACCGTCCTTTTCCACCCGCAAAACCAGACCCTCGCACAACGGTTCAGGCTCTGAATGCTTGCGCGGCCGCTCTCCGGTGATCAGGGGGGCGGTGGGGGGTGTCTCCGCATCGGCCATGGTGCGTGCGATGATCTGGCCTTCGGTTTCCGCGGTCCGATCCGGTTTGGCGGCAAGCGCCGTGATCAGTCTCTGTGCAAGGCTCTCATCAGCCTCCAACGCCTGCACAAGGGCCAGACCGCTGCGTTCTGTGATGGCGGTGGGGTATTTCAGGCCGGCATCCAGCTGCCGCACGATGGTGATGAACTGGTTGATCTTGGACCGCTTGGACCGGGACACGGCGGCGAAGAGCTGCGCCAGCGCCACGCGGTCGCTGCGAAACACGTCGCGATCCACGGCGCGCACCACGATGCGGGCGCGTTCGTAGAACGACAACCCGACGCGAATCTCGTTTTCCTCGACCATGGCGACATAGGATTCAGCCGCGTCCGCCGGCGTGCGGATCAAGGCCAGAACCGTCTCGAACGCAGGCTCTTTCGTCTCGATCAGCAGATCGCGCAGGGCACCGAGCCGCCGCCAGCCAGAGATCAACCCATAGCGTCCATCCTCCAGCGCCACGACCTCGATCGCGGTCTGCTGGCCACGCTGGCGGATGCTGTCCTTGAGGACGCCCATTTCCTCGGGATCGGCCACAAGGCGATCACGCACCAGATGGTCTGCGTCGATCAGGTGCAGCGGCAGGCGCTGGATCAGACGCCCCTCGGCACGGGCGGCGGTCAGGGTCTGGGCGACCTCTGCCAGCGCATTGGCGGATGCCGCATCATGGGCGACCTCTGCGATGGGCGGCCGGACAGAGCCTAACCCCCGGGTCAGAGTCGTAGCGGATTTTGTTTCCGGTGCCGCCAGCGGGGCAGGGCGGGCGTTACCGGATGCGGCACTCGGCAGGGGGGTCAGGCGTTTACGTTTGGCCATGTGGGACACCTTTCGCGAAAAGGGCAGGGTGCTGCAGCGTGGTTAATGCCGTCTGACCGGGCCGCGCGGTGGGGTGAGGGCTCGCGCCAAAAATACATTTCAAAACCCAAATGTTTCGCATGCGATACATATTATGTAAAATAGCCATCACTCCGCCGCCGTCCCGGCCGCCGCTTTTTCAGCGTCCCGCAGCGCGATTTCATCCTTGCGCCAGGCGCCCAGCAGCAGAGTCTTGAAGGCGGCGTAGGTGGCATCGAACGTCTCGCGGCCGCGGGCATAGGTCTCGCGGTTGAAATCGCGGTAGTCCGCCTCGTAGATGCCCTGCACCTGTTCACCGGCCTGACCGATCAGCGCCGTGAAATCCTGCCGGTGCGGTGAGAGCGTCTTGCCGAGGTAGGCCTGCATCAGCCCCGCGAGTTCCGCCTGCTGGTTGCCGTCATAGCGCGTGACGACCGCACGGACCGCGTCCCACTGGAACGCCATCTCTGGCCGACCCAAGGCACGGGCGGCGAGGTTCTCGCCATCCTCGATGGACTGGAAGGTGGTGTGAAGCATGTCGAAGAACCGGCCCGTGGAGTCGAACTCCAGAAAGCTTGCCCCCACCGGCACCAGCAGGATGTCGGCGGCGGCCAGCCCGTTGATCGTGAGGTACCCCAGCGCGGGTGGGGTGTCGATGAAGACCACGTCATAGGCGTCGAGGATCCCGTCCGCCTCCAGCGTGTCGGTCAGCGCATCCCAGAGCTTCCAGCCGCGGCCCTGCATCCGCCAGACGGGGACCTGAAATTCGGCCCAATACAAATTCAGCTGGGCGCCGATCAGGTCGATGTTGGGCCAGTGGGTTTTCTGGACGAGGGACTGCGCGGTCATCCCCAGGGCTTCTGTCAGGGTGTCGTCGAGGGGGATCGGGCTGTCGCCGCGATCCATCCGCCGCTGGTTGTCGCTTTGCAGATGTTTCGCATAGTGACGCGCTAGTAGTGGGAAGACCGTCTGCCATTCGTCGGCCACGGTGCCACCGAAGACGGAAGTCATGCTCGCCTGACTGTCGAGGTCGATCACCAGCACCCGGTAGCCGTCGAGGGCCGCCGACATGGCGAGGTGCGCCGCCGTCGAGGTCTTGCCGACGCCGCCCTTGAAGTTCGCAACGGCGACCATCTTGGCCGGCAGGCCCTTGGGGCGGTAGGGCTGGTACTCCTTCGCCTTCGATCCCTCCTTGCCGAAATGCGCCCGCAAGGTCAGCACCTCGTCGAGGGTGAACCACTTGGCGCCGGCCTCCGTCTCGGACCGGCCCTGCGGCCAGTCGGGATGCTGCTTCAGCACGCGGCGGAAATGGGCCTGGGCCACGGGGATCAGATAGCGCGTGATCTCCCACGTCGAAAACAGGCGCAGGTGCCGCTTGCCGTCCTCGGCCAGACCGCGCCCCGCCAAATCGTCGCGCCCGTCGCGGGCGGATCCGGCGATGGCGGCAAAGCCTGCGGTGGTCACGGGATCGTCCAGATCGGCCATGGCCTGATCGGGGTTGATCCGGAAATACGGGGGGAGGGGGGTACTGCTGCTCATCGCCTATCTGCCCTTATGTGCGGCCTTTTGAACAAGATACCACAAAACGTCGCACATGGAAGAAAAGGTTGCACATAACCTATTTTTTCTGAGCAAATCAGGGGGTTTTCACTATCGCCCGACCCGTCATCAGGGGGCTGCCAAAAAAAAGCGGTGTTAAAATCCGTTAGGTGATAGTTACGGTGTCCTGCCTTTTCTGCAAAGCCCTGAATTTGCGCAAGGAAAGGCGCATCTGAAACACCGCTGCGACTCCGATACCCCGAAAGGGCGACTCTGATACCCCGAGGCGGCGACTCCGATACCCCGATCGGCGCGGTTTACAGACGGCTGTGGATAACTCTAGGGTGTCACTGAAACCACGAAGACACTTCGGGTGATTCCGGCAATGTCCGGCAGAGCAGCAAAGCCCCATAATAACCGGGGCGCCAGACAGACAGGCACGGGCATGACAGCAGCGGCATCGGCGCAGGGGGGACCCGCGGACTTCTTCGTCTGCGATATCTTCGACGCCTCCCCCAAGACCGACATGGGCGGGATGGAGCATCCGATGTTCTCGCTCTCGACCCGGCCAGACCGTCTGATCCGCCATTACGCCCGCGGCGACACGACGATTACCGTGACGCCAAGCGTCCGGGGCCGCGCCACGATCCATGACAAGGACATCCTGATCTATTGCATCAGCCAGCTGATGGCGGCGGTGAACGCAGGCCGCGCCATTGCGCGCAAGCTGACGCTGACCGCTCATGATCTGCTGATCGCCACGCAGCGCGACACGGGCGGCGACAGCTACGTGCGCCTGTGCGAGGCGTTCGAGCGGCTGGCAGGCACCCGGATCACCACCAACATCGTCACCGGCGACCAAGAGACGACATCCGGTTTCGGCCTGATCGAGGCCTGGGAGATCGTGCGCAAGTCCCGCGGCGGCCGCATGGTCAGCGTGACCGTGACGCTGTCGGAATGGCTGTTCCGGGCGGTGCAGTCGAAATCCGTGCTGACGCTGTCACGGGACTACTTCTCCTTGCGCAAACCGCTGGAACGCCGGATCTACGAGATCGCCCGCAAGCACTGCGGCCAGCAGCGGATCTGGCGCGCGAGTGTCGCGACCCTGCACGAAAAGGCAGGCTCCGACGCGCCCCTGCGCGTCTTCCGCGCGGCACTCCGCCGGATGATCGAGACCAACGGCTTGCCCGATTACGCGCTGGAAGAGGAATCCGGCGACATCATCTGCATCACCCGCAAGGGCCTCTCCGCCGATCAGGCCGGCCTGCGCCCGCTGAGCGCGGACACGCTGGAGGCCGCCCGCCGCCTGGCCCCCGGCTTCGACGTCCACGCGCTCGAGGCCGAATGGCGCGGCTTCTGGGCTGCCTCGGGCCGCCCCGTGCTGCGCAGTGCCGACGCCGCTTTCCTTGGCTGGCTCAAGGGCCGCGTGACGCGCTGATCCGCCTTCTTCTGGTCGAAAATACTTCGGGGGAGGCGCAGCCGGGGGCAGAGCCCCCTCTGACCCCTCCCCCTCGCAGACCGCTCAGAACAGGTCGCGCCACACCGCGCCGTCAAAGCAGCGCAGTACCTCGCCCGCATCGTCATAGTAGACCGTGCCGCGCGCAGGAGCCGCGGGCGCCGTCCCGGGGACCAGCGTGGCCAAATGGTGCAGCGTGACGCCGCCCGTCGCCGCCTGCGCCGTCAGCGCCGCGTTCCAGGTGCCGCCGTCGGCGCTGACCTTGAGGGCGAAGTCGTCGTTGCCCGCCAGCCCCATCTCGGCCCGGCCGCCGTAGTTGGTCTGGTAGAGCAGGCTGGCGGTGTCACCGGCGGCTGACTTGTTGATCTTGATCTGGTGCCCGCGGCCTGCGTGGTTGAAGAGCGTCGCCTCCGCCGCCACCGACAGCCGGTTGGTGCTGTCGGAGGTGGCGTTGATGCCCACGCCGGGCAGGTTGTTGAGATCACCCGCCCCCAGCCCCGCGCCTGCCCAGGCGGTGCCGGTCCAGATCCGCAGGGCGGATTCCGCCAGTCCCCAGGCGCGCCAGCCGGGGCCGGGGATGACACAGAGCCAGCCGTCGCCGGCGAAGGTCGCGATCTGACCCGCACGTCCGGCCCAGACGCCTGTCGGCGTGGTCCCCAGCGCCCAGGACTGGCCGTTCACAGGGCTGGCGGGCGGGGTTTTGGCGTTGAACTGCTGCACGCAGAGCTGCACGATCACGTCCAGCCGTTCGAGGGCGGCATTGTGGGTGACATGCTTCTGGGCCTGTGCAGCCTCGATGAAGGGCAGGTCGAGACGGGGGGAAAAGGTGGTCATGGCGCGCGCTCCTGCAAACCGGTGGGATGCAGAGGTTGTGAGCCGGACAGGGTGAATGGAGTCCAACATGGCCGCGCGCTGCGGCGCATGGTAGCGCAACGCAATTCGTCTTCGCCCGCGTGTCAGGAGGTTGTGAGAATCACATCCTTGTCACAGACAGGGCGCTGAACAGGACGGGGTTGGATTTCAGATGACGAAACGCGCACTCATCACCGGTGTCACCGGGTAGGACGGATCCTATCTGGCGGAACTGCTGCACGTGGTGCACGGGATCAAGCGTCGGGCGTCATCGCTGAACACCGCGCGCGTGGATCATATCTATGAAGACCCCCATACCGACAACCAGCGGTTCCAGCTTCACTACGGCGACCTGACCGACAGTTCCAACCTGACGCGGATCATCAGTGAGGTGCGGCCCGACGAGGTCTATAACCTCGGGGCGCAATCCCATGTGGCCGTCAGCTTCGAGGCGCCGGAATACACTGCCGACGTCGACGCTATGGGCACCCTGCGCCTGCTGGAGGCGATCCGCTTTCTGGGGCTGGAGAAGAAGACACGGTTCTATCAGGCCTCGACCTCCGAGCTTTACGGTCTGGTGCAGGAGACGCCCCAGACCGAGACCACGCCCTTCCACCCGCGTTCGCCCTACGCCGTGGCCAAGATGTATGCCTACTGGATCGCGGTGAACTACCGCGAGGCCTACGGGATCTATGCCTGCAACGGGATCCTGTTCAACCACGAGAGCCCGCGGCGTGGCGAGACGTTTGTCACCCGCAAGATCACCCGGGGTCTGGCCAATATCGCGATGGGGCTGGAGGACTGCCTTTATATGGGCAACATCGACAGCCTGCGCGACTGGGGCCACGCCAAGGACTACGTCCGGATGCAGTGGATGATGCTGCAGCAGGACAGCCCGGAGGATTACGTCATCGCCACCGGTGTGCAGTATTCCGTGCGCGAGTTCATCATCTGGTCCGCCGCCGAGCTGGGTGTGACGCTGGCGTTCACCGGCACCGGTGTCGAGGAGATCGCGACGGTGACCAAGGTCGAGGGCAACCTTGCACCCCATATTGCCGTAGGCGACGTCGTGATGCGCATCGACCCGCGCTATTTCCGCCCCGCCGAGGTGGAAACCCTGCTGGGCAATCCGGCCAAGGCGAAGACGAACCTCGGCTGGGTGCCTGAGATCACGGCGCAGGAGATGTGTGCCGAGATGGTGGCGAATGACCTTAAGGCCGCACAGCGCCACGCCCTGCTGAAGGCGCACGGGCTGGAAATGCCCGTCAGCCTGGAAGGGTAAGGCGATGCGCGTCTATATCGCAGGCCATCGCGGCATGGTGGGGGGCGCGATCCTTGCGCCAGCTGACGCAACGCCTGGACGCGGGCGCGGATCTGACCCTGATCACCCGCACCAGTGCGGACCTCGACCTGACCGATCAGGTGGCGGTGCGCGACTTCATGGCGACGGAAAAGCCCGACGTCGTGATCCTTGCGGCGGCGAAGGTCGGCGGGATCGTCGCCAACAACACATACCCTGGGCAGTTCATCTACGAAAACCTGATGATGGAATGCAACGTGATCCATCAGGCCCATGCGGCGGGCGTGCAGCGCTTGCTGCAGCTGGGATCATCCTGCATCTATCCGCGCGAAGCCCCCCAGCCGATGGCCGAGGACGCCCTGCTGACCGGCACGCTGGAACCCACCAACGAGCCTTATGCGATCGCCAAGATTGCGGGCATCAAGCTGTGCGAAAGCTACAACCGGCAGTACGGGCGCGACTACCGCTCGGTCATGCCGACGAATTTGTATGGCCCGGGTGACAACTTTCACCCGGAAAACTCCCACGTGATGCCCGCAATGATCCAGCGGTTTCATAACGCGGCACGGGCCGGTGACGCTGAGGTGGTGATCTGGGGGTCCGGCACGCCGATGCGGGAGTTCCTGCACGTCGATGACATGGCAGCGGCCTCGCTTTTCGTGATGGAGCTTGACCGGGCGACCTACGCCGCCGAGACCGAACCGATGCTGTCCCACATCAACGTGGGCACCGGGCAGGACGTGACGATCCTGGAGCTGGCGCAGCTGGTCGCGCAGGTCACGGGGTTTGCGGGACAGATCACGACCGATCCCACCAAGCCCGACGGCGCCCCGCGCAAGCTGATGGATGTGAGCCGTCTGGCCCGGATGGGCTGGACGGCGGACATCGCGCTGGCGGACGGGGTCGCCCAGACCTATGCGTGGTATCTGGCGCAGCTGGACAGCGGTGCGGCGGTGCGCGCCAAATAGGCGTCACGGTGTGAATTGAATGCGGGACGCGCCGCGGGGCGTTTATCTGGTCAGATGAAACCCTTAAGAGGAACCATAATTTCAGCATGATGGCAGGACGGTCCCTTTGGGATCACACCAACGGGCATAAAGGCAGATTTGACATGATTGTTCCGGTTCTTCTGTGCGGTGGTTCTGGCACGCGGCTTTGGCCGCTGTCGCGCAAAAGCTATCCCAAGCAGTTTTCCGCCTTGATGGGCGAGACGAGCCTGTTTCAGGCCAGTGCGGCGCGGCTGGCGGGGACGGATTATGCCGCCCCCATCGTCGTCACGGCGGATGCCTTCCGCTTCATCGTGACCGAGCAGCTGGATCAGGCGGGGATCATACCCGGTGCGGTACTGATCGAACCCGCAGGCCGCGATACCGCCCCCGCGGTGCTGGCGGCGGCGCTCTATCTGTATGCACAGGACCCCGACGCGCTGATGCTGGTCGCGCCCTCGGATCACGTGATCCCCGATGCGGACCAGTTCAACGCCACCGTCGCCGCCGCCGTGCCTGCGGCGCAGGCCGGGCAGCTGGTCACCTTCGGCATCAGCCCCGACCGGCCGGAGACCGGGTATGGCTACCTCGAGATGGCGTCCGCCCCCACCGGCGACGTGGCCCCGCAGCCGTTGCGCGCCTTCGTGGAAAAGCCCGATGCGGCGACCGCCACGGCGATGCTGGCCGAGGGGCGGTATCTGTGGAACGCAGGAATCTTTCTGTTTTCGGTCGCATCCATCAAATCTGCATATGAAACCTTCTCGCCCGACATGGTTGCGGCGGTGCAGGGCGCGCTCGATCACGCGAAATCGGATCTGGGCTTTACCCGGCTGGCGGCGACGCAGTGGGAACGCGCACAGGCGATTTCCATCGACTACGCGGTGATGGAAAAGGCGGACAACCTGTCGGTCGTGCCCTACACCGGGCGCTGGTCGGATCTGGGCGACTGGGCCGCGGTCTGGCGCGAGACGGAGCAGAACGGCGTGTCCCTGTCCGGCCCCGCCACGGCGATCGACTGCACCAACACCCTGCTGCGGTCCGAGGTGCCGGGTCAGGCGATCGTGGGCATCGGTCTGGATGACATCGTGGCCATCGCCATGCCCGATGCGGTGCTGGTATCGCACAAGGGCCGCACCCAGGAGGTCAAGCAGGCCGTCGCTGCGCTGAAATCGCAAAAGGCCCCGCAGGCGGAAAGCTTTCCCAAGGACCACCGCCCCTGGGGCTGGTTCGAGAGCCTCGTCGTGGGCGAGCGGTTTCAGGTGAAGCGGATCGTCGTGCATCCGGGGGCCGCGCTGTCGCTGCAATCCCACCATCACCGGTCAGAGCACTGGATCGTGGTGCAGGGCACGGCCAAGGTGACGGTCGACGACAGCGTGAAGCTGATCAGTGAAAACCAGTCGGTCTATATCCCGCTGGGCGCCGTGCACCGGATGGAAAACCCCGGCAAGGTGCCGATGGTCCTGATCGAGGTGCAGACGGGGAGTTATCTGGGCGAAGATGACATCATCCGCTATGAGGATGTCTACGCCCGGGAGTGATGACAGCACCTGTCGACGTCGGGCATCGCTATGCCATGCTCAATGTGACTACTGGCTTTTGCGTGCGGATTGATCAGGCAAGATGCGGATCAGGGTGAGACACGCAAGTGTCTGACGCCGGTCTGGTTCGTGCCGTCGGGAGCGTTATGACATTTAAATGAAGCTGTGCCGGAACCGAGCAGATCCAGTTTCAATCGGACGCTACGCAGAACGGGGGAAGGAACCCACCGTGCAGTTTTGTCGGATGCCGCTCGGCCTCCTTCCCTTGGTACGCCCGGCTGAAGCTCGCAGCGAAGTCCCTGGCCCCTGCCCCGGAGAACAATGCCCGCGCCGCCTCGGTGGCCGCAAACAACCGGCTGGCGTCGGCCTCACGCGCCGCCGTGTAGATGTCGCGGGCCTGCACCATGCGCTCCAGCAAATCGGCCATGAGGCTGCGCTGCTGGCGGACGCCGTGCACCTGCGCCCCGCGCTGGGTGACGGGGGTGTACTCCGTGCCATTGTGCTCAGCCACGCGCCGTGCCTTGCGCTCCATGGCGTTGGCCGCCGGTCCCAGCTTGATCTCGGGATCGCGGTCCAGCGTCATGACGACCAGCTCCTCGCCGCGTTCAAGGGCGGCTTCCCGCTGATCCTCCAGCGAGCGGTGATCGACCCGCGACTCGAGGCCGGCACGTTCCAGGGCGCGGTTCTGCATCTGCGCGGCTTTGTTGCGCATATCAGCTGACGAACGGTTTTCCCCTTTCCCCAGACGGATTTATCCCACGGCTTTCGTGACAGGGATGCCAAGGGCGGTGTAGCCGTTCAGGATCGCAACGCGCACCTGAACCTCGGCGACTTGCCGGTCGAAGTCGCGCGCCATCAGGCGCTGGGCCAATAGCTTTACACAATGCATCTTTGTTTCGGCGCGGCTCCGGCGGTAGTAGCCGCTCCAGTTCCGCCAGAGGGCCCGACCCAGATATCTTGACGCGCGCAATGCATCGTTCCTGGCGATGGCACCGGCAGTGGTTGGCTTCCATGGCTGAGCATTTCTGCGTGGCGGGATGACCGCGGCCCCACCGCGGTCAGCGATGGCGTTGTGGCATCTGCGCGTGTCGTAGGCACCATCGGCAGTCACGCTACCAATCTCTTGATCGCGCGGGATCTGGTTGAGGAGATGAGGTAGCATCGGCGCGTCGCCCGAGTTGCTGCCCGTGATCTCGACTGCCCTGATTTCCAGCGTTTGTTCATCAATGCCGATGTGGATCTTGCGCCAGACGCGTCGTTTGGGGCCGCCGTGCTTGCGGGCGTTCCATTCGCCTTCACCTTCAACCTTGATGCCGGTGCTATCAATAAGCAGGTGCAGCGGGCCCTTCGCGCCACGATACGGAATGTTCACCGCAAGCGTCCTTTGACGGCGGCAGATGGTGCTGAAGTCAGGCACGGCCCAGTCCAGCCCCGTCAGCCGCAGCAGGCTCTCGACGAAGCCCGTCGTCTGGCGAAGCGCCATCCCGAAAAGCACTTTCATAGTCAGGCAAGTCTGAATCGCGTTCGCCGGGTAAACCATCCCCCGGACGGTTTACTGATCCGGCTTACCAATGAAATTCCGCGATCTGCCCCTCTTGCCGGAAGGTTCGGCATCCCAGTTCATCTCGGGATCGAACCAGATCGTCAGTGATCCGCGGCGCTTCAGCGCCGCGTTATAATCAGCCCAGTTCGTCGTCTTGTAGGTAGGTGATGTCGGTTTGCTCATGAGGTCCAGCTACCACACTGGATTCGCGACATGAATCCCTCACCGGGTTTGTGCAACAGAGCCCAGTAAACCTCAGAAGGTTTTCACCACATTCGAGATACAACCTAAATCAGAGTTGCTCTTCAAAATACAGCAGCGTAGGTGGTAAGCGGACCCTGTCTACCCAAGCATCAAAGCATCACCAACATTGAGCGCCTCAAATGAAGATCAAAAAGACCCATACAACACAAAACCTTGAAAATCATTATGTGGTGACGGGCCTGTTTGGTGACGATCGCGATTTCGGAGTATATAAAGCGCCAAGACTTTCAGGGGTCGAGTGCCTGTTTTTTTCAAATAGCGATGTGATTGGAGAATATGCTTACGCGCAGGGTTGGCGATTTATTAAGACGTTTCACCCAGTTCTTACGAATGATTATCTTGAATCTTCACTACAATCGAAGTGGGTTAAGTACCTCCAATTTCTAAACGAAAGTCCGATTATCGAAGAATTCTTGGAGCTTCCAAAATCGGTTTTGTACTTTGATCACAAATTCAACGTCACGTCCGAGCATGTTTCAAATATTCTCAAGCGGTCCACGGACGCATCTCTTTTGATCCGCAAGACCCCGATCGCCAAAAAGTCCGTCAATGTCGAAATTGACGCTGCTCTGCCTTACGAGCGCTATGCACGGCATATGGAGCCCACAAAGGCGTTTATAAATAACCGTCTGGCGCAGGGTGATAAAATAGATGTCACGATCTGTAACACGGGGCTGATCCACTACCGGAATCTGGAGGTGTCCAGAGACTTGGCAGACCGAGTTTATAACACCTGCCAATCTTTGAAGCAACCCGAATGCCAAATTGTCTGGGCAATGCATGCCCAAGCCTTTGACGACAAGATTGATGTGATCGACTGGAACGATCCGCTGGTTGGCGATATCGAATGGCAAAATCCCAACGTATATTCGGCCAATGGCGTGCTAACAGTCGCACCCAGACGGCGCGAGCCGGGCCATGGGATCGTGGTTGGGGGCTTTCACCGCAGCGGTACGTCGTCTGTTGCGGGGATGTTGCACAACTCGGGCATCAGCGCAGGCATTGACCTGATGAAAGGAACCGAGAGCAATACGAAAGGCTTTTTCGAAAGCTGGGGTCTGGTAAATATGCATGACCGGTTGATGAACGCGAAGGGCGTGGATTGGGCGACCTCTCTTGAACACAAGGCGCCCTTATCTGAAAGCGATTTGACTGAGCTGCGCGCCTATTTCAACCAAAGGGCAGAACACTCCGACGGCGCGTGGTGTATGAAGGACCCACGCATCGGCCGGTATTTGTTTGAATGGATGCGCGTCGCACCGGAGTTTAAAGTGTTGGTGCTGTATCGTTCACCTAATGCCAGCGCGCTGTCTTTGCAAAAAAGAAGCCTGCGCGAATTTGTGCGAACGCGAGGCACCCTTGAACTGCCAAAACGGTTTTACGAAGACCCCGACCTCGCATTACGGCTTTGGGTCGAGCACAACGAAGCATATATCAAGCTGTGCCAAGCGTACCCAGAGGATTGCATGGTTATTGGCCATGCCGCTATTATTAACGGCTTTGATGTGCTTCAGGCGGTCTCGGTCAAATTTGGCGTTGATACGCCCACCCAAAGCGGCAAAGATTTTTTGGACAGCTCATTGTTGTCCCAGCCCCGGCCAATTTATGTGGTGTCCGCTGATGTCCGAGATCGAGCGATTGCGGTTTGGGATGCGCTTTGCGGAATGGATGTTTCGCTTCAGAATCCATCAGCTGCGCCACAAAGCATTGAGGACCAGTTAATCTTAGACATTGACGGTAAGTTTGCACGGGCTGAACTGCTTGAAGTCTTTGCCAAAGCCGCGCTGAAGGAGTTGGAAGAACGGCACAATGTGGCCCAAGAACGGCACAACGTGGCCCAAGAAGCATTGAACAAGCTGAAGGCAGCACATCAGTCCCAGAAAAATGAAATTGTGACCTTGAAGAAGCAGATCCAAGATGTGCGCCACGAATATACAACCAGCACTTCGTGGCGGATCAGCGCACCGATCCGTATCGGAGGCCGGCTAGTTAGACAGCTGCGGAAGCGCCCGTAGCGATTGGAAAGGAGCTATTGATCCGTTCAAGCGCTATGTACGGTTCGGGGCCAGTGAAGGGCGGAATCCATTGCCTATCTTTTCCATGGTCAAATATCTTACGTTGTACAAAGAATTTATTGAAGTGGAAATAAATCTACTTTTTCATTATGCGCAGTACGGTCAAAAAGAAGACAGGTCGCATTAGAGTCTTTGGACTTTGTGACACAAAACGAGTGGAGTGGACGTGAGGTATATTTTTACAACCTGTGCTTTAAACTACTACCCTAACGCACGGCTTTTGGCGGCTTCGGCCAAAGCACATCTTGGGGATGTCAAAACAGTTTTGATGCTCGCCGATACATATCCAAGCGATTTTGATTTTGGCGATTCCGACTTTGACGAAGTCTGGCCGATTTCTGAGCTAGAACAAGACCTGCCCAACCACATGGCCTGGGTATTTGGGCACAGTGTGATGGAGTTGGCCACCGCCATTAAAGGTTTTGTGCTCAAAAAGCTGTTGGAGCGTAAAGACTGCGAAGTAGCTCTATTTTTGGACCCAGATTGCGAAATCCACAGTGATTTGACTGTGGTGTTCGATAAACTATACACCAAAGACATTGTGCTGACGCCACATTGCTGTTTGCCGCATACCCAAGCCGACTGGATCAAATTTGAATTGAACCAGCACCGGGTGGGCACGTTCAACTTGGGCTTTTTGGGGGTCAGAAACTCGGCAGAGGGAAAGAAGTTTGCAGACTGGTGGTGGCACCGGCTCCAGCGACACTGCGTGATCGATGCCAAGCGCCATTTGTTTACCGACCAAAAGTGGATTGATTTGGCACCGTCATATTTTGATCATGTGGGTGTGATCCGGCGCCCCACATTGAACTTGGCGCGCTGGAACACCTTTCAGCGCGAGGTCACCCGCAATGCAAGCGGGACTATATTCGTGGATGGGTTGCCGCTCGATTTTGTGCACTATTCCGGCTTTATGAAGGTCGGTTCGAAAAACCTGGGCATGTATGACGTGGCCTCAGAGCCGTGGATCAAAGGCAAAGACGTCCTGGACCAAATGAGCAACAGCTATGCCGAACGATTGCTGGAGTACCAGCAAAAACCCGTATGCCAAAACGACTGGACGCTTGGGCGCTACCGCAGCGGACAAAAGATCTCGGACCAGCAAAGGCGGTTGTACAAAATGACCCCTGCGCTTAACGCGCAGTTTCCGCAGCCCTTTGAGGGCGGAGAGGCATTTTTGGCAGCACTTGTGGGGGGGATGACAGGATGAGCGAAACTAAAAGCAATCTAAAAGCCGCGGCGGCTTTTGTAGATTATGGGCTGATGGAAAAATCCGAGGGACGTCGCGAATCCGCCTCTGGGCCTGGCAGCAAACTGACAGCGGCAGCGGCGGCCTCCAAATTGCTGTTGCGCAAACTCCGCGAGTTGCCGATCCGCAGCGTCTTGGATTTGGGGTGTGGCGATTGGAACTGGATGCAGCATTTGGGCTTTCCCCATCCCATTCCCGGACGGCACATCACCTATGAGGGCTGGGAATCTTCACAAGGCCTTGTTGATGCGCTGCGCGCCAAGCATGGCCAAGACGGCGTGGATTTTCATGTGCGTGATGTCAGTAGCGAAGCCTTACCGGACGTCGATCTGATCATCGCGCGGGATATCCTGTTTCACATGCCCCCCGAAATGGCGCTTCGCGTGGTTGAAAGGATCAAAAAATCCGGCAAATACTTAGCGGCTCCGTCCCATATATTTTTGAGCAAAAACAGCGGATTTTCCGAATATTTGGATATCGAAGGCTGGGGCTATTTTAACATAAATTTGAATATCAATCCATTTTCACTGCATCCTTTTATGCAGGAGTGTGTGCTGGAACCAGAGTGTAGCAGTAAAGAAAAAAACCGATACTTTTGCTTTTATAACTTTGCCCCGATTATAGCAGAGCCTGTGACTCAGCCTAAGTCAGAGGCATCACGCCCGCAGCTCTCAAGAACGCCTGCAACGTTTTCTGCACCCGAGATTATAATAAAGGCCCCCGCGGTGTCGGTAATCGTCACCACCCATAACAATGCGGAAACCATCGAGAAGGCCGTAGCCTCGATCGTCCAGCAAGACGTACAGGATATCGAGGTGATCGTTTTAGATGACCGCAGTACTGATGAAACTTGGTATAAGGTGGAAGGCCTTGCTCGGCGGGATGAACGGGTGATTTCTATTCGCTCAAGCCATAATTTGGGGCCATCGGCAATGCGCAACATTGGGATGAATAATGCGCGCGGGGAATACGTCTGTTTTGTAGATGGAGACGACACGCTGCGCAGTGGCGGGCTTGGCCAGCTTTTAGATCGGGCTTGGTCTGTTTCCGCAGATGTTGTGCGCGGCTCGCATGTAATGCATGTGGATAACCATTTGAGTCTGAACGCTCCAGAACACTATCACCAACCAGAAGTCTTGCGCACATGTTATGCGGACATGCCCGGCCTAGTCCAACTTTATACCAGTTGGAATATGCTTATCCGACGACATCTTATTAGCAAAACGGGCATTAAGTTCGATATCGGCATGCGTCTGGGCGAGGATAGGGTTTTTAACCAGCAGGTGTTTAACGCGGCCCGTTCGATTTCGATGATGAAGTTTGAAAGCTATAACTGGGTGCGTAATCGGGCCTCCCAAAATCATCTGTCGGCAGGCCTTAAGATCGCGGACCGACTTGTGTCTATTTCTGCCTTCCTCAATGCAGTCGCAGCGCTGGAAAACGCAACCCCGGTACATTTCAAAATGGCGCATGCCTCAATGGCCTTTGAACTAGCGCGCTGCATGCAAAAAGCTGAAAGAGACGGAACAGACTTTTCAGACGATATTGATGCCCTGTGGGATAGAATGCGGCTTGACCGCAGCTGGGTCACAAACCCGGCAATCAAAGGGTACGAAAAGCCGCTGCTGAACGACTTTATTCTAGGCAAACTGGCTTAGGGGGATGTGTTGAACGGATCTACTCCAATTTGGAACACTGAGCTGCTGCCGGTTTCGTGGACACCGGGTTAGGTTTGCATAGCTCGGTCCTCGAACGCCATAGGGCTGAGATAGCCCAGCTTCGAATGCCGTCGCCTCGGATTGTAAAAGCGCTCGATGTAGTCGAACACGTCGGCGCGTGCCGCGTCACGGGTGCGGTAGACCTTGCGGGCTGTCCGTTCGATCTTCAGCGACGAGAAGAAGCTCTCCATTGCTGAGTTGTCCCACACATTGCCCGCACGGCTCACCCGGCAAATGATGCCGTTGTCCAGCAGCAGGCGCTGAAACTGCTCACTGGTATATTGCGATCCTTGGTCTGAGTGATGGAGCAGCGCGTCAGCCTTTCCGCGCCGCCAGACGGCCATCCGCTGCCCGGCAGTGGTTTGCAGGTCATTCCGGTGGAATGACTGGCAAACCATGAGAGGGATCAGCGCATCCATGACCAGTGAAGCATCCCGTTCCGCCTTCATGGACCAGCCGACGGTGAGCCATTGATGCGCCATTGGTTCAAGCACAATGGCGAACCCTGGAGAACAGGTCCAGCACGACCGCCACGTAGAGCCAGCCCTCTGCGGTCCAGATGTAGGTGAAGTCGGCAAGCCACTTCTGGTTCGGCCGGTCTGCTGTGAAGTCGCGGTCAAGGATGTTGTCGGCGATGACCGACCGCTCGCCGTCATCCTTCGGGTTCCCGCGGCGTTTGGGCCGCGCTCTCATTGCATTTAGCCGCATCAAGCGTTTGATCCGGTGCAGTCCACATGCGAGACCTTCTTCCAGAACGTCACGCCAGACCCGGCGGGCGCCATAGGTGCGATCGCTGGCCTTGAAGCTCTTGTCGATCGACTGGACGAGCTTTGCATCCTGAGCCGCGCGTTCGCTTATCGGCCTTCTGAGCCAGGCATGAAAGCCGGATCGGGAGACGCCCAGCACCGCGCACATCCAGCTGACCGGCCAAATGTGCCGATGCTTTGCCACGTGTGTTTCGGCGTGCAAAACTGACCCCCATGGCGGGGTAATCGGCATCCAATTTTGACCCCCATCAGGTTTCATCTGACCATCCGTTGCAAGGCAGCGGATGGAGGGGGAGTTGAAGCGAGTGGATACGATAGCGCGGGTGCGTCGGGCGTTTCATGTGCAGGGCTGGTCGATGAAGCGCATCGTCCGGGACCTGCATGTGTCGCGCAACACGGTGCGCAAGATCCTGCGGTCAGACGAGACGGACTTTGCCTACGAGCGTGAGCATCAGCCGATGCCGCGGATCGGGCCTTGGCAGACGGAGGTGGATCGGTTCCTGGTCGCCAATGAAGGCAAGCCTTCGCGAGCACGGCTGACTCTGATCCGGATCTACGAGGAGGTCCGGTCACTCGGCTACGAGGGCAGCTACGATGCGATCCGGCGCTACGCCAAGACTTGGTCGAAGGCGCGCGGATCAGCGGCGGCCGAAGCCTACGTGCCGCTCTACTATGCGCCCGGCGAGGCCTACCAGTTCGATTGGAGCCATGAGGTCGTGCTGATCGGCGGCGTGACGACGACGGTGAAGGTCGCGCATGTCAGGCTCTGCCATAGCCGCATGATGTTCGCCCGGGCATATATGCGCGAGAGCCAGGAGATGGTGTTCGACGCGCACGACCGGGCCTTCGCCTTCTTCAAGGGCACCTGCACGCGCGGGATCTACGACAACATGAAGACGGCGGTCGAAGCGGTCTTCATCGGCAAGGAGCGGCTCTACAATCGGCGCTTCTTGCAGATGTGCAGCCACTACCTGGTCCAGCCGGTTGCCTGCACGCCTGCATCAGGCTGGGAGAAAGGCCAGGTCGAGAACCAGGTTGGCCTTGTGCGCGAACGGTTCTTCACCCCAAGGCTTCGGGTCCGGAGCCTGGATGAGCTGAACGTCTGGCTGCTCGACAAGTGCATTGCCTATGCCAAGGCGCACAAGCACCCTGAGCGCAGCGATCAGATGATCTGGCAGATGTTCGAGGCAGAGCGCGCGACCCTCGTGCCCTATGTCGGCTCGTTCGACGGCTTCCATTCCGTTCCGGCCTCTGTGTCCAAGACCTGCCTCGTCCGGTTCGACAACAACAGGTATTCCGTGATCTCGACGGCTGTCGGACGGCCCGTCGAAGTCCACGCTTATGCCGAGAAGATCGTCATCCGGCAGGACGGGGTCATCGTGGCAGAACATTCCCGCTGCTTTGGCAGGAACGAGACGGTCTACGATCCCTGGCACTATGTGCCTGTTCTGGCGCGCAAACCCGGCGCCTTACGGAATGGTGCCCCGTTCCAGAATTGGGTGCTGCCGACAGCAATGGCGGCCGTGCGGCGCAAGCTCAAGGGCGTCAGCGACGGTGATCGCCAGATGGTGGCCATCTTGGGCTGCGTTGCCGCCGATGGCATCGCAGCCGTCGAGAGTGCCTGCCAGGAGGCCCTTGCCCAAGGCGTCTTCTCAGCTGCGGTGATCATCAACATCCTCGCGCGCAGTCGTGACCCGGCACCACCCCCGTTGCTTCTCACCCCCACCGCGTTGCGGCTGACCCACGAGCCTGTGGCTGATTGCGCACGCTACGACAGCCTCAGGAGGGCAAACTACGATGGAACGCACCCAGGTTATGGAATTGATGGGCACTCTCAAGCTCTACGGGATGCGCAGCGCCTATGACGAGATCATGGCCACCAGCATCAAGCGTCAGTTCGAACCACCTCGCATTGTCGGTGATCTGTTGCAGTCCGAGATCGCCGAGAAGCAGGCCAGATCGATCAAGTATCAGCTCACCGTGGCAAAGCTGCCGCTTGCGAAGGATATCGAGGACTTCGACTTTGCCGGCACACCCGTCAATGAGGGTCTGGTGCGCGATCTTGCGACCGGCACCTTCGTGGCCGACCAGCGTAATGTCGTGCTGATCGGAGGCACGGGCACGGGCAAGTCGCATCTGGCCATTGCGATCGCGCGCGCCTTGATACGGAACGGCACCCGAGGCCGCTTCTTCAACGTTGTCGATCTGGTGAACAGGCTCGACACCGAGAGCCGCGCCGGCAAGCAGGGGCGCACGGCAGACTACCTGACCCGCCTCGACTTCATCGTGCTGGACGAACTGGGATATCTGCCCTTCGCGCAGGCCGGCGGTCAGTTGCTGTTCCACCTGATCAGCAAGCTCTATGAGCGAACATCCATTATCGTCACGACGAACCTTGCTTTCGGCGAATGGCCGACCGTCTTCGGCGATGCCAAGATGACCACCACTCTGCTCGACCGCCTCACGCATCACTGCGAGATCGTCGAAACCGGCAACGAGTCGTGGCGCTTCAAGAACCGCGCCTGATCAGGGTCTGTCCCGCCTCCGCAACATGATCAGCTGCGTCGGGCCAGACCCTGATTACCACCTTCCGCGGGGGGTCAATTTTGCGCGCCGATAGGGGGTCAATATTGCGCGCCGATTGACAGCACTGCGTTGGATTTATGCTGCAGTGCATCATTTTGCGGCAACGTTATCGGCTTTCGGGGTCGGTTTTCAATTGGGACGACACCTCCCAATGCGGTGATATGGAATGGCGCGCCGCTTTTCCGAATCCGCCGGAGTGGTGTCAGGGCCGGTCGAGTTGGATGTATCCCGATTCAGGCGCGATGGCCTGCAGGCTGCGTACCATGACGCCTGAATCGTCGATCCAGTACTTGTTGGTGAAGGCCAGCATGTCGGATTGACATGTCTCGTCGAAACGTTCCGTCGCGATCTGGCGACCGAGGATGCCGATGGTCTCGCGCCCCTGCGAGGCGAGGCTGCAGGCGAAGGTCAGCGTCTCGATCTGGTCAGTGTCGGAAAGGATCTCGTGCACGCGGGTGGCGGACCCGCCACCGGCGATCAGGGCGCGCATCACGCCGTCCACGTCGGCAGCCATCAGGTCGCGCGGAAAGCCGCGGGTCGCCACGAGCACACCGTTCTGGGTCGTCACCGACGGGCCCTCCGCCGACAGCCAGGTGGTGCGGCTGCCGTTGCGCGCGCCTGCGGCCATCGCGGTCACCACTGTGCCGTTGTAGGCATTCAGCACCAGAAACCCGCCCGGATTGGCGTCGGCCTGGGCGCGGGTCAGCACCGGGGCGGTGGCCACGGGCTGCACCGGCGTGCCGTCAAGGCGGGCGCGGACCGCGGTCAGGGCCGTGCCGGTCAGGTTGCCCTCGTTCATGGAGCCGCAGCCCGCCAGAGCCACCAGGGCCACCATCGCCCAGACCGTGGCGCCGTGCTTCGTCATCGCATGCATGCTCATCGCCAGAACCGTCCCCATGTTGTGGTCAGATCGCCCAGCTGGCCGCTGCGGATCGTCTCGTACAGGCGACCGTCGACCTGTACGCGCGCGCCGCCGTCGCGGGCGAGCGACTGCAGCGTCGTGCTGGTCGTCTTCTGCGTCGGCGTGCCGAGGAAGTAGTCGTAGGGGATCGTGATGCGGATGCCCTTGTCGAAAGAGCCTTCGCCGAACTGGTCGAACGGCATGTCGGTCAGTGAGAAGTAGCCGCCGACCTTCCAGCCGTTGGCGTATTCGCGGTCCAGCGCGAAGGTGGCGCCGTAATCGCCAGCGAGGTAGCGGCCCACGTCAACCTGCGCCTGATAGCCGTGGCCGATGTCGTAATAGGCCGAGACATGGGCGGTGACGGCGTCGAAGGTGCCGGTCTTGATGCGGGTGCGTTCGCGGGTCACCGGATCCACGACGGTCTTGTATTCGGCGAAGTCGAAATTGACGTTTTGGTCGCGCATGCCGACGTAGTTCACCTCGGCCCCCAGGGCCAGGCGGCTGGCGACCGGTGCCCAGAGCACCTCTGTCGAGATGCCGCCGTACATCTTTTCCAGATAACCCACGGTGACGCGGCCATAGACGTCCGGTGTCAGGCGCGTGTAGTAGGCTGCCGTCAGCTTGCTGAGGATCGGATCGCCCGAACGTCCGAAATAGGCCTGGTCGCTGCGCACGTTAGCGTAGTCGTTAGGATTGTCGAAAAAGCCCAGCGGGTCACGCTTGCCGCGGAATGATTGTTGTACCCGACCTGAAAGGATCAAGTTGCGGCTGACCTGATATTCGGCTGTGGCCTCTAAGCCAATATCGGCGTTCACTGGGCCAGACCCGTCGAAAACGGTCACTGCCAGATAGGGGGCGATGCCCCAGCGGAACCGCGGATCAGGGTCTGGCAGGGTTTCCAGCCCCGTGGCGGCGCCGGCTTGGCCGAAGGTGGCCGCGTCGTAGATCGCGGCGGTGCCGCCGACCATGTTCTCCTGCGCCTCGATCTGGGCGCGGGGCAGGCTGACCTGGCTCAGGGGAATGCCGGCCTGCACCGGTTCCATGATGAAGGTCTGCACCGAAGGCGGGATGATCTGCGTCATCATCCGCGCGGCCCGGCCCATGGCCTGCGCCTCGCTCCGGTAGCGGGTGTTCTGGTAGCGCAGGCGCGCGGTGCGGTCGGTCAGTTCCAGCCCGACGAGCTCGATCCCCTCGATCGCCAGCAGGTCCGACAGGCCCTTGCGGACGGCGGGTTCGGGCTGTTTCGCGCGGTCCCAGGTGGCGGCGGCGCGCTGGTCGGCGGTGCGCACGCGGACCGGCGCCGGCGCAGGGTCGAGGCCGCTGGCGGTGTCGCGCTCTGTCGGGTTCAGGATGAAGGTGCCGCGCAGCCCGAATTCGCTGCCGTACATGTAGGAGGCGCCCAGTTCGATCCCGGGCTTGTAGCGATACGACAGCCCCACGTTGAACGGCGACTTGTAGTCGACTGCCGGGTTGTACACGTCCTTGGGGTAGCTGATCGAGGAATATTCCGCCTTGATCCCCAGCTTGTCCGTCAGCTGGTATTCGGCGCCGAAGAACAGCGCCGCGTCGCCGCGGAACCACTGCTTGACCGACAGCTGGCCACCCAGACCCACGGTGGGATCATCGCTGAATTCGCGGTCCTGATAGACGGGACGGTCGTCGAAGTAGTCGCTGACAGCGCCCAGCGGATTGCCGAAACCGTTCTTCTGCCCCATCCGGCCCCAGCCGAGGCCTGCGGTCACGACCAGCTTGGACCCCACCGATTTCGACGCCACGACGTATTCAGAGCTGTAGCGCCCGGTGCCGAGGAAATCGCGCAGGCCGACGGCGATGGCGGGCAGGTAGCCACTTTCGTTGGTCAGCCGGTACTGCACGTCAAAGCTGCGGTCGAAGGTCTCGAACGTGCCGGGATCGGGGTTGGCCGCGGTCGGCCGTCCGTACTGGTCGAACACGCCGTAGCGGAAACTGCCCGACAGCCGGTCGGTCAGCTGGAAGGTAAAGGAGGTGCGGTAGCCACTGGTCGGCGAATAGGCCAGAGTCACGGCTATGTCATTGGGATCGGCGCTTTCGGCGGTCGGCATCTCCAGCAGGCCGGGCGTGCCGAAGGTTGTGTAGGACGGCCCGTTGTCCTGCGCCGCAGCACCGCCGGCCAGCATCGCCAGCATCGCCGCATAACCAACACGTCTGTACATCACGATCCCCGCATCATCCCGCCGTCTGCTTAGCAAGTCCGTCCCCCGATTGGAAACGTCTTATTGCCGGGCGCGGCACGGTTTCGCCGCAGGTGCGGCCTGAACCACTGCCGGACCGAAGAGCCCCGGCCGACGGCGGGCGGGGACAAGGGCAGGGCACCTGCAACGGACGCCGTTGCAGATCAGGCTCTAAACCCCGTAATAGTCCCTGTACCACGCGACGAACTGCCTGACGCCGTCGCGCATGTCGGTCTGCGGGCGGTAGCCGGTCAGATGTTCCAGCAGGGCGGTGTCGGCCCAAGTCGCGGGGACGTCGCCGGGCTGCATGTCCATGTTGTGGCGCAGGGCGGTCTGCCCCAGCGCCGCCTCGATCGCGGCGATGAAATCGGGCAGGCGTTCGGGATGGCCGTTGCCGATGTTCACCACCCGGAACGGCGCCACTGGCGACAGGCTGTCGCCTTCAAGCACGATGCCGTCCGCCGGGCGCCGGGGGATCGCGTCGAACATCAGCAGGCGGACCCCGCGCACCAGATCGGTGACATAGGTGAAGTCCCGCGACATGTTGCCGTGGTTGTAGACGTCGATCGGATCCCCCGCGAGGATCGCGCGGACGAACTTGATCGGCGCCATGTCGGGCCGCCCCCAGGGCCCGTAGACGGTGAAGAAGCGGAACAGCGTCGTGGGCAGGTCGTGCAGGTGGGCATAGGCGTGGCCCATCGCCTCGGTGGCCTGCTTGGAGGCGGCGTAGATCGTCAGCGGCGTGACGGTCTTCTGCGTCTCGCTGAACGGCATATCCGTGTTGGCGCCGTAGACCGAGGAGGTCGAGGCCATCATCAGGTGATCGACGCCGTGCCGGCGCGCGGCCTCCATCACGTTGAAGCTGCCGATGACATTGGCATCGAGGTAGGCGCGCGGCGCTTCCAGGCTGTAGCGCACGCCGGCCTGCCCTGCGAGGTGGACGATGATCTGCGGCGCGCAGGCGTCGACGGCGGCATCGACCGCCGTGCGGTCCTCCAGCAGGGCCTCTGTCGCGGTAAAGGCGGGCGATTGCGACAGCATTGCATGGCGCCGCCGCTTGAGGGTGACGTCGTAGTAATCGGTCATCCCGTCGAAGCCGTGCACGGTGTGCCCTTCGTCCAGCAGCAGGCGGGCCAGATGATAGCCGATGAACCCGGCGGTCCCGGTGACGAAGATGCGGGCCATGGGGTGCGGGCCTTTCAAGGGAATGTTGCGGGTCTGGATACAGGGGGTGGCGGCCAAAGGCGATCCCGTGCGTGGGGGGCGTGGGGCAGGGGGCCGCCTGTGCCCCACGCGCGGAATGGTCCGGACGTTGCGCGAGAGAGGTCTAGGGTGTGATGTCGGGATCCGGCGTTGCGACATAGGGGTCTGCATCCCACTTGCGTTTTGCGAAGAATGCCACTGCGAACTCCCGGTGATAGCGGAAGTAGCCGAACGCCAGGCTCGCGAAGTCTCCACTGGCCTTGAGGCGATGGGCCAGCAGGATCGCGCGTTCCAGCAAGGCGCGTCTTTGGGGTGCCAACCGCGCGGCCTGCATCAGGTGTTGCAGGGCCTCCTTCGGTCTGGATCGCGATGCGGCGCAGTTGGCGGCCCAGACATGGGCATCCGGCTCGTGCAGCATCGTGTCGAAATGCTGCGCCAGAAAATCGGCCAGGGCGTCGCCGGGGCCTTCGGTGTTCAACTGCGCGGCCGCGGCCATGGTCTGCGCATGTCGCAGGGGGTCGAGATGGGCGATCACCAGGGATCGCAGGATCCCTATGCCAGCCGCGTCGAGCTGCGAGCCGACAAGACTGTGAAGGTCGTAGTCGGGAATACTCTCCTGATCGGGCCAGTCGTGGTCCGTGAAGAAATGCAGGTAGCGCGCCCGCGAGACCAGCGCCAGCGGGCTGAAATCACCAAAGCGCAGCATGGCGATCTGCAGGGTCGAGATCTCGACCACCAGGCATCCGGGCGGTGCGTAGAGCATGTTGGTCAGGCCGGCTCCGTGCGCTGTGACGATGACCTCCGCTTCTGACACGAGCCTGGCCTGCGTCAGGACGTCATGATCCTCGAAATGGATGACCTCGAAGTCGAGCGCCGTGAGTGCCGCAATCAGCAGCTCTTCCTGTCCGACCGCACGCGGGCGCCGGCCGGGACGCCGCGCGACGTAGAGCCTGCGCGGTCTGGCGGGGACATCTGCAGGACTGCGTGTCGCCGCGACCCGCTGCAGCACACGTTCGCGCAGGGCGATCAGCGCGGTCTCGCAGCTGTTCATACCCAGTGTCTTGAGGTTGCGTTCGCCCAAGGTGCGGTCTTCCCACATCCAGCTTTTCTTCGTGAGCGCATGGAAGGACGGCATGCAGTCGTCGCTGACCTGGTAGTACAGGAGCCGTGCATCGAGGGGCAGCAGCGCCCGGGGCGATCTCAGCTCTCCGGTCGACAGCACGACGCGCTCCGCAAGCTCCGGAAAGAACCGGTCGATCTCGTCGCGCACGAAAGCGGCTGCCGTCCCGTTCTGGGCATGGATGATGATCCGGCCCGTCAGGTTGTAGTCCTGATACAGGGTCAGGAGCGGCATCGTTTCCCGGGTGAAGTGGTAGAAGTTGAACAGGTTCTTGGCGACGACGATCAGATCGCGATCGCGGTCAGAGGGGTCGGCGAAAGGCAGGTCCATGCGGTTCGTGCGGTGCCGCTCCGCGAAGGATGCGACGATGTCCGCGAGCTTGCGGACCCTCTTGGCACTGCGCGCCCGCGACAGACGGTTGATGATCCGCAGACCGGAGGGTCCGTTGACCAGGAACTTTCCCTTGACCGTGACGATCGACCCCTTGATGTGGATGTCCTCGGCGGCCACGATCAGACTCCGGAAGACGATCCCGGCAGAGAACGTCCTGAACCTTTCGTGCCGGGTCATGTAGTCGGTCAGGTGATGACGGTGTTCCACCCCGGTGGACACGATCACGGCGTCGACATCGACGGGGCAGGGCAGGACCTGCGGCGCGATATCCTCGTCGGCAAGGCGGTACATCCCGGGATCGATGCCGGGCCAGAAGATGTTGCCGGCGTTGATGGCGCTGATCGAGATGCGCGGATCGTCTTTTCTAGATGTCGGCACGTGTCGTCCCCGGGGAAAATGAACATCGATCCTGCAGGGGTCTTGTCCTGAACGTTGTGACGCTACGGCGCGTTAAATGCCAGAACCATCACCAGAACCGATCATTGCAAACCCACCTTGGCACATCCCTGTCCTCGCGGGGCGGTGACATCATCACAGTGCTATTCCGCCGAAACGGCGTCCTCGACCGGAATGGGCCAGTAAGGCGATTCAGATTCAGATCCGAGCTCGGCAAGCTGTGCGTCGATTTCCGCGGGCGTCAGATCACGCCAACCGTCAAGCGACGTGATCATGCCCGCAGCAAGAAGATCCGCGCCGACGGATTTCAGGCTGACATCGCTCCAGGAGGTGCGCCCGATACGACGGAATTTCTTGTTCACGTAATCCGCGCGGATATGGTCGATGACCTGCACTCTGGGGCTTGCGAAACTCTCGAGCTGTTCGAGAATATTCGTGATCGCATCCATCGAACGGCGCTTGATGATGCTGATCTTCTGGTCGGGATGCGCGACATACGCCAGGAAATGCAGTGGAGAGCAATCGACGGAAATGATCTTCTTTGCGGCGCGATAATGCGCAGCCTGTTGCTGCAGCGTATGACGCTGCGGCTTGAAGATGTGGTAGCCCTCCGCCTCCAGGCGGTTGATCAGGAATTGCTCGCCCAAAATCATGCCGCGGTCGGCAGGCAATCCCTGCCGGGAAATATACAGAAGCTCCGCACCTTCGGGTTTCACCGTCGCAGCACAACGCCGCATGAAATCCACGTAACGCGGCGTGCCGCGGATCAAATCCGGCGACAGACCGAACTCCTGATCAGGCACAATCAGCCTTTCGACCCGGACAGGCCGATCGATGACGGTCAGATCGGTATGGACACCGATCGCGGCCAGCAATCCGGTTTGACGCGCCACAGCATGGTCGGCGAAGCCTTTTTCCTTCGGCGCGAAAATGATGCTGTCGATTGGCATGTCCTGTCCCAATATCCACAGCCGCCCGGTCGACTCGGTGATGAAGTGGCCGAAATGGCCAAAGAAGACGCCGCCGAACGCATGGGTGCCGGCCAGATACGTTTCCTCGAACGACCCAGCCGCGGGCAATTCCGGCGCGTTGTGGACGAATTTGTCGCCGGTGACGGAAAGTGAGCTGCTGACGAATGTGCTGTCTTCCTGAAAGACACCGGAGCATCCATTGTACTTTCCGTTTTCTCCGACGGCGGGCGGAACGACAAGGGCATTCCTGAATTCCAGAAACCCTTTGGGCGTCGTCTTCTCCGGTGCGCTCGTTCCGCTATTTTCCATCGTCAAGGTGTCTTTCGCGCTAAGGAGTGAGGGACTTGGTTTGTCCAGCTGACGGCCAATCGTCATGGGTCGCGGTGCTGGAATAGGGCCTTTTAAGATCGGCGGTGCTGCAGGGTCATGCAGGATTTCTTCAACGTCATTATCAGCACAACATGATGATTTGAAGTCATTTTGAAGATGACAAGTTGATGGGCAGGCCGGAAAATCCCGTCATCCTTGAATGGCGATTGCCCCATGCTCGGTCCGACACCATCGCATCCAGCGGGCACGCCTGTAGGACTCGCTCATTTCAAGCGCCCAGCTGACAGTCTGCTCGTCGGCGAGGGCCTCCGCCAATTCCAGCACCTTTGCCCAAAGGTCGGCACGGTATGGCACGAGGGATACCAGAGTTGAGTAGGCCTTCAGTGCCTCCTGTGTCATCTCCGTTTTCTCATACGCCTCGGCGAGGAAACCGACCGTTCTGGGGCAAACGGCGGAGCGCAATGTGTCCAGATTGATCACGGAAATGAGCGTGGCGTGATCCTCTTTTCGACGCAGACCCTCTATGCGCGAAAAGAATTTTTTCTGCTCGTCTTTTTGAACGAGGGATGCAATGAAAAGCTCTAGTTTCTGCAGCACGCGTTCCGAAATCGAAATGCCGGCGTGGCCTTCGTGATGGAGGTTCGGGACCTCATCGGACTCGCCTACATCGTGATCTGCAAAGAAATGGGTGTAGTTCACGCCAGAGGCTGACGCATGCATGTTGAAGTCACCGAACCGGTGACGCGCCGTCTGCAAATGACTAAGCTCGATGAAAGAACTGCCAGGCTTGCCATAAAGCATGTTCGTGAAACCGGCGCCGTGGGCCGAGACGAGAATATCGACGGAGTGACACAGGCTCGCCTGCTGCAGAGGCGTCATGTTCTCGAACTGGACGACATCGAAGCCGTAGCGTGACAGCATTTCAATGAGTGCATCTTCGCCAACGACGGACCTCTGACGAGACGCGCCCTGTTTGCGCGAGACGTAGACGTATCTTGACCCCTCATGCACATAGGTGCGCTTCAGGACGTCATCGCGGTGTCTTTGAATATACTCGTCGCGGCTGTTGCGAAATATCCAACGGTAGTTTTCCGTCGTTTCCGGGCGCAGGTCTCCATCTTTGAGGTTATTCGAGAACCCGGCGCCTTCTTCGATATCCTTCATCACCGTGCTGTCGGAACAATGATAGAGGTGGTTCGTGTTGAACGGAATAATTGCCTTTTTGTATCGGGTGCCGCCGGTCAAAAAACTAACCTTGTCAAACAGATCGGGGTAGAAATCCTCGACCGCTCGCAGCAGATAAGGTTGAACCTCGCTGGTGCCCCCTGTCAGAAAGTGAATGTCACCCGAGAGCGCATAGTCACGGTACATCTGCAGGTAAATCATGGATTCGGTCGTGAAGTGGTAGTAATTGTAGAAATTCCGACACTCTATGACGAAGGGGAGGCTGGAATCCTTCGAAAAGTCATCCGTTGAGATAACCGGCAACTTCTGATTTGATCGATGACGGGCCTTTTCGGATTCGTCTTGAAGCAGTCTTTGCGCCTTTTTGTCACCCATATCCTTGAAGAGCTTCGTGCGCACACGAAGGGCGGAGGCGCCACTCATCAGGAGAGCGCCACCGCATCTCGGCATGCGTTTCTTGAAGGAGTAGTGCTTTACGAGGGCTGGAAAACTTCTTAGCTCGACGCATTTTTCTGCGGACCTGAAGTCTCTGTAATTGGTGATGAAGCCGTGCAGCAACCTGTTGTGGACGGTGTTTTCAGTCGCGATGACAGACAGGAGATTGGCTCTTTCGACATACCGCGGCTCGATGTTTTCATCGTCACTGACAATTGCAAATTTACCGTTCGCACCCGGGACGAAGAAAAACGGCTCCGCGTTGCTCTTACCCATTGAAACCGTCGCTTTCAGCATGTTCCGACGCTGCATTGATACGGTCGAGATGCTTCAGGAGTTCGGATGCCAATCCATGTCTGTCGATTTTCTTGAAGTATGAATACGCCGTTTTCATGCAAAGCATCGAGTTCTTCACGATGATATCGTTCATGAGGTCGGCCTGATATCGTCTGTTGCTCCGAGCAATCCTATATGTCCTGTAGAAACTTGCGGCGTCGATCTTTCCGGACAACGCCTCCAATATCATCTTATCCAGGACACCGATGAAATCGAGAAAGCGTGTCGGGTGCGGACCCGAACGGCGCGCATTCAATATGACGGGACGGTCATCGCCGCATTTGTCGAAAAAGTCCGTGTCCACGTGCTTGGGATCGCTTATGACGATTATTCTGTTCTTTTCGCTGTTCAACGGTACAGGCAACGCCGTCGCGATCCTGGGCGAAATCAGCAAGACAGGCGCGTCCGGGAAATGACCTGCGACGGCGGTCGCCAGATGTGCGCCTTCGGCCCCCCCCAGTATCAACGTCCTCGGGAACGATGCGAACAGACCGTCATTCATCATATTGCCCAAGTGCGTCATGATCGACGATCGCGCGGAATCGTCGTCACCGCGCAGGACGATATCGAGAGACGAGACGCCGAGACGACGACAGTTGTCCGCAAACATTCCGCCAGTCATGCGCTCTTTTTCGGAAGGTCCTGTCGTGTATGAGGTTGAGACGACAAGGTCGTCTGCGCTTCGTGGGACATACGTCAGAAAGAACGTTTCGTGCGAAATGAAGATCCCACCACGAGACACGACTTCGCTCGCCTTGACGACATCATCGATCGGTGGCTTTTCGAGAAAATCGGCAATCCCGGATAGTTTCTTTCCCTGACCCTCCAGAAACTTGAAATTGCGTTCAACGGCAATCTCGACCTGTTCCTGCGTCATGACGGACATCTTACGCTTGCGCAGCATGTCCGAATTGTAATCCGTATCGTTCGTCCCGTTATTGGTCACCAGAGAAATCCGACCGGCAATCGAAACGGATCTGAAACGGTTTTCAAGGGCGAAGTGTCCGAAGTCGTAAATGCTCTTGCTCTGATGTCGGACCGCTGCCCCGGCGCTGAAGAAATTGACGGGCCAGTTGTAGATGGCCGTATCAGGACCCATGACTTTCGTGTACATGACGCCGTGGATCGTGGCGGCAAAGGGTTCTTTGTCCTGCGCCATCAAATGCGCGGTATGAGATTTCATCAGGGCGATATAGTCGGCGCAAAGACAATCGTCGTCATCCAGTCTGAACTGCAGGACCTTGCCGAAATCCAGTTCGTTTTCTCTGAACATCTTTTTCTGTGCGTCACTGGCCGACGTCAGTCCAAAGAACTGCAACTTGACCTGAGGGATGTCATTGCAAAGGTTTTCCAGCCGTTCGCGAAACCGCTTCGGCATGAGGTTCGACGCAAGAACCATGAAGATGAAGTCCTGATCCGTTTGCGCTTTGATCGAAGCCAGTGTCAGGTGCTCGAATGTCAGCAATCTCGCAGTCATCCGCTCGGTCGTGAACAGCACGTCAGCCTGTCTGGTGGCGATGGCCTCGACTTCTGCATCCGTCTTGCCCTGGTATGCCTTCCAGTCCCCGCGTCCGACCAATGAAAACCGACATACTCCGGCTACCAACATTTTCGATCCTTCAAGCGAAACCAGAATTCATATTTGTGCTGCATCGAGAAATATCACAGAGCCAGCAACGTCTGTCAGACGTGCGATCTTCTGTCCCTCAATGATGTCACGCAGCTGCGATCAGCGGCGATGTACATGCTGTCTGACTGACGGCAGGTTGCATGATGAAGCCCTTGCTCTCTCGCTCTTCGACGACGAATTCCCTCAGGTCCCAGCCTCTCGCGGATCGGATCGACGATGAATTCTTCCGGTTCCGATGTCCACATCTTGCAACGGTATTTGTCAGGGATGTGGCGGCGGTGTGATTGCATGGGTTCGTAGTGTCGCAGCTTGAATGCCTGGTGAACATTGATTTTACCTGTCGACCTAGACGACTCTTACGGCGCAATCAGAGCGGCATTGATTTTAAAATGACATAATCCACATTACGCGGGATCTCATGTGTAAGCGCAAAGTTAGAATGTCCCACATCTGCAAAGTAGAAGTGTCACACTTCCCTGTCGATCAAGCAGGATTGGAGTGTGGCCGTGGGATTGATCATCATGAGCGAACGCGAACTGAACCGCATTGAAGTACTGAGCCAAGTGACACGTGGTGTCATGACGGCTGTGAACGCTGCCAACGTGCTGGGACTGAGCCGACGACAAGTCCACAGGCTGCTGAAGGATTTTCAGACTGGAGGTCCTGGTGCTATCCGGCACAAGGCGCGTGGCCGCAAATCCAACAATTGGATCGACCCTGCGGTGCGTGAGTTCGCCGTGACCTTGGTCAGAGAGAAGTACAGCGATTTTGGGCCCACATTCGCGGCCGAGAAGCTGGCAGAAGACCACGATCTGAAAGTCTCGCGCGAGACACTGCGCAAATGGATGCAGGACGCCGGGATCTGGTTGTCACGCAAGCAGCGCCGCACGTTTCATCAGCCGCGGCTCCGCCGGGAGTGTCTGGGCGAGTTGATCCAGATCGACGGGTCGAATCATCGCTGGTTCGAGGATCGCGGGCTGGCCTGCACCCTGTTAGTGTTCATTGACGATGCGACGAGTACGCTGATGCAGTTGCGGTTTATGATCTCGGAAAGCACGTTCAGCTATTTGGAAGCGCTGGACCTGTATCTGGTAACGCATGGCTGACCGATCGCGTTCTATTCCGACAAGCACTCTGTGTTCCGTGTGCCCCAGCAAGGAGCCCGTACCTGTGACCGAAATCGCGGCTGAGATCGGTCAGCCTCCCAGAAATGGGCAAAATGCGCTATGTGTTAAGATGTACACATCTGTAAAGACAATGCGATGACTGTCAGCACCACGATGACGATCCGGCTCGATCCGCAATTCAAGGAAAAGCTGGGAAGACTGGCGGAAGGGACGCAGCACAGCCGGTCATTTCTGGCGGCTGTGGCTGTTGAAGCCTACGTGAACCGGGAGCTTGCGATCATCGAAGGAATTGAGCGCGGATTGGCAGACATAGAGGCTGGTCGGACGGTCAGTCACGATGATGCAATGGCGTCCATACTGCGCAAGATCAACACGGCAGCTGGTGGGGCGATGTGAGGCGACCGGTCCACCGATGCTCTTGCCGAGCTGACCGGTCAGCTGGCCTACATCGCATTCGAGAACCTCACAGCGGCCCGGTGTGTCGCTGACGCCTTGGATGGCACGGCGCTGGCACTGGGCGATATGCCCAGCGGATGCTCCGGGCGGGTGACCGGCACTTACGAGAAGTCCGTGACGGGCCTGCCCTACGTCATTCCCTGTGCGCTCATGCTGTACGACGGCGTGGAAGCGGTCTCAATCGTGCGTGTGATCCTCACGTCGCGGGACGGGCCCGACGCAGGATGGGCGCAATAAAGGGGTCCATGGGGCTGCGATTGATGAGGTCTCCGCGCGTCGTCTCAAGGCGGTTTGATCGTTTCTGACGTTTGGTCGCGAATCGCTCTTGGCTGTGCTGCTGCCCGGCCATGAGTGATTTTGTGAGTGGCGTTGGTCGATTTGTGACCAAATATGCATCACAGGGGCGCATTGTTTCGAATTATAACACAATAAGCGAGGCGGCCCTCAATCTATAATTGTATTACGCGGTGCGGCTATCCTGACGCAAAAGTTTCGCTTAGATTTTGGCGAAAGTGTGGCATAATTCGACATGCGCAAATATTTTCCTTCAAATAGAGTAGAAAAATGCTAAAAAAAATCTTGTCGGCGTCGGCCTTGGGCCTCGCGCTTTTCTCTGGGGCCGCGTCTGCGGCCACTATCACCAACGGAAGTTTCGAAATCGGAGCAGCTCCGGGTAGCTTTACCGAACTTGGGAATGGCAGCACGTCCATCACGGGCTGGACGGTCGGTCCGAAAAACATCGACTATATTGGTAGCTATTGGACGGCGCAGGATGGCGGTCGCAGCCTTGACCTGAGTGGGAGTGCGAAAGGGTCGATTTCCACTACGATCACGGACCTGATCGTCAATGCGACCTACGAATTGTCGTTCTGGATGTCGGGCAACCCGGCAGGCCAACCTACCGAAAAGAAAATGGACGTGACGCTGGCAAATCCCGCTACGACGGAAAGATACGGCTACAACATCCAGACGTCTGCCAACACCCTCACCGACATGAAGTGGCAGGAGTTTGTTCTGAAGTTCACGGCCACATCCACTTCGTCTCTGCTGACCTTTGCGGCAGGCAATGGCGGTGGAGGTGCGGCATGCTGCTATGGTCCAGCTCTGGATAACGTGAGCATTGCCGCCGTGCCGCTTCCTGCCAGTGGCTTGCTGCTGTTTGGCGCATTCGGTGGGATCGCGGCCCTGCGTCGTCGCCGCAAGTTGGTCTGAGTCAGAGCCATCAAGATTGATGAAAGGGGGCCTTCTGGCCCTCTTTTTTGTTGAAAGATATCCCCCCTCGGCCATTACAGCCGCATCAGGCGATGCCTTAAAAGTGCTGTTGGGCTGTATGCATCCGTGCATGTCATCGTGTCCTGCTTGACCGACGACCGCGATGACGTCCCGCCGCGTGCCCAAGCCGATTGACTAGTCCGCTCTTCAGCGCCCAGACCACCCCGGTCGAGTTGCAGGCTCTCCGCATTCTGATGGATGACCAGGCGCGCGGTCTGAAATGGCTTGATCAGTGCGGTGGCTTCGCCAGACGTGCCGATTATCCCCTCTTTGGCGGGCAGTCAGAGGTGGTTGGAAGCTCCGGCTGTCAACGTCATCAAGGAGTCTGTCTTGTAGGAGGGGGACCCGCCCTGGCTAAGGGCGGGTCTTTTGGTCGTCTTGCGGAACTGCAAAATGGTTTTGGGGCATTCTGCAGTAGCGAGAATAATTCCTAATGCGAAAAATTCAACCCAAAGCTGCAAGGGGTATAAAGTTTTACCTGAATGTCATGACCGGCATTTGAACGTGCTAGACAGATCTTGGGGCGCGGCGAAGGGATGCGCAAAGAAACATCCTCCGCTGCAAGACATGCAGGTAGGGGGTGAGGTGGTTTGGATTTGGAGTAGTAGCACTTCGTAGGCTTTTGATGCCTGAGCGGCAACACTTATGCGCAACCCATGCGTGGAAATACCCGTATGCGACCATGGCGGCCAACAGAATCGTTGAGGGATGAACTCGTTGAAACCGGGATCTGGATCCTGTCGCAACGGTCTCGAAGCTCAGCGTCCGAAACGCCCAAAAGGCGCAAATTATTACAGGAAACAACTAATGCGTGTATTTGGTGAGAGGGGCGGGACCAAAAACATAAATTTGACAAACTTTGGTCAAGTTTCCGTCTTTTTTAGTTGAAGCAACCGTGGAACGCGCTCAATAACATTGCGGAGTGGGTTATTGAGCCCTGTTTTTAGTTGTGAGTCCCATATGAAGAATTTCAAGCTTAGCACAGCCGTATGTTTCGCGGTCGCAATAGTCGCAGCAGGCGCTGCGAACGCAGCGACTGTTTTGTCCGGATCTACCAAGGTGGGTGATACGAATAACATCGTTGCCGTTGGCGGGCCTTCCATTTTGTCCAACAACGCGGCCTATACCTATGAAGCGACAACCCCGGCTTCGGATTGGGTCTGGATTGATGACGTCAACGACAATGATATCGCAAAGTTTGTCTTTAAGTTTGATCTGTCCGGATACAACTTGGCTACAGCGAACCTCAGCGGCGTCTGGGGTGTTGATAACGCTGGATCGATCCAGCTGAACGGTACGGAAATTTCCATTCTGTCCTACGGCTATCCCGCCTTCCAGACCCTGACATCCTACGGATCGACTGACGCCAGCATGTTCTTGGCCGGTGTGAACACGCTGACTTTCAACGGCCTTGATCAAGGTGGCCAAGGCGCCTTGCGCGCCACCGCGATCGTGACGGCAGACGCTGCTGTGTCCCCCGTCCCGCTGCCGGCCGCTGGTCTGATGCTGTTCGCGGGCTTGGGTGGCCTGGTTGCTGCACGTCGCCGCCGCAAAGCCGCTTAAATACACTATTTCTGAGACAAATAGGGCCCTTCGGGGCCCTATCTGGTGTAACAGACTGATTTTATTGATGTATTTTACAGTCCTTGAGCAAGGACTTGGCTTGCAGGCTTGCAGGCTTCCACGCGGACGTGAGCCGGTTTTCCGTCGAGACGTGAGCCACCCTGCCCGCACGCGGCGCGGCAACGCTTGCCATAACGCGCAGGATGACACAATCGACGGTCCTCATCGATCCGCTACAGTCTAATCTGCAATTGGCAGGCATCTTGATCGAGGACGAGACGGCGTTGACTGCAACGCCAAGCCCGAGCCGCGTCATCTTGCGCTACCGGGGCGACAGGCAGCTCGCGTTGGACGTGGCCGAGCTGGACACGTCGGATGCAGGCGGCGCAACTGCCTATTCAGCCTATTCCGATCTGGTGCCCAGGTCGGTATCGGACTAGTCATCGGGCCGGATCAGGAACGGTCTTGAGGTTAGACGCTGAACACCACCCCGTCCACCGCATCGGCATCACAGGCCATCTCTGACGTCGTGCCATCGTGTAGTGGACAACGCAGGGTTTGCCGGAGGCCAAACGACAGCAGCGGCAAGGAAAAGTGCCGTTCTGCAGCACGTCCCCGGCCGCGTATGCTATAGGCCCCGGCGTGGGGTCGCGCGTCACAGCGGCTGCCCTGAAAGCGCCACGATCTTTCTTTACAAAAAATCAATATAGCCTATACTGCATTTACATTTAAGAATTTCTCAAAAACTTGGAGACCGATGTGAAAGCACGTCTTATTGCTACCATCCTCGCCGTATTGTGTGCCGCACCCGTATCCGCTGCGACCCTGATGTATGATGTGGCCTCTGACAGTTCCACAGGCGTGGCCACCACATTCGACCTCGCAGTCGGACAGACCTTTTCGGTGAACGTGATCGACCGTGCGGACACCTGGATCCTGGGTGCCACCCCGCGCGAGTTCACCGCCGACGGCATGGAAATCAGTGGTGCGGACTACGGCAACTTTGGCGCGTTCCGCTACGGGACCCTCGTCGGGCGGATCGGCGCGGGCGATGCCTTTGCCATTGGCTTCGGCGACACGTTCATGGCGGCGACATCCGGCATCCTGTCCTTGCTGAACTGGGATTCGGCCTACGGCGACAACTCGGGCTCGATCGCGGTCAATGTGACGTCGGCCGTGCCTGTCCCTGCCGGCGGTCTGCTGCTTCTGTCCGCCCTGGGCCTCGGCGGTCTCGCGGCACGCAAGCGGCGCAAGTCCGCCTGATCCGCACTCCGGACCGGATCATGTATGACGGCAGCCTCCTAGGCTGCCGTTTTGCGTTGTAACACAGCAAGGGACGGCGATACGCATCCGACCGCGACGGTGGCAAAAGAATCTGCCCGCTGAGCCGACAAGTGCTGCAGATACGACGGATTGGACATGTTCCCCGTCCCACGCGCTGCAAGTTGGATCCAATATATCGGGGGCATGGGATCGGTCCATACGGGTCTGCATGCAGAAACCGATTACAGGTTTTGTGCTGCTGGAATGGCATCCCGACTGCGTCAGCTATGAGATGATCTATCGCTCTTCCTCCGTAAAGGATGGCCTTGCAGACGGTTTGTACCGTCATCTGCTCGAGCGTCGCCGCCAGAGCCGGCCCCCCGCGGCGCATGCCGGTATTGAGCTATCAGGCCCACTCATGATTTTCGTCACCTCGTTTGATATGACTCCGGAAGACACCAATCGATACCATGGCTGTGCTCACTCCAACTCGCACACATAGGTCCATCTTTTGTTGAATCTTTTCCGACCGCTGAAATCAATGATGATGACGTCCCCCTGGTCATCCAAGTCGATGACCCCGTCATAACCCTGTCTGCGGGCGGCTTGCGCACGAATGCGTTGAATGTGCCATCCGAGTTCAGGGTCTCCATTCCAGTCACCGCCATCCTCCCATAAGGTACTCGTGTTGATTTCCACCCAGAAGTGACCCGGGTAGCGGCATAATTTCCATTGAGAATTGACCCATGTGACCCTTCCCCCAGCGGCATGCGCAACGGGGGACATTGGAGTGATACACATGGGACTTTTGAATATCATCCGACGTATGGCTTTGCGTGAGAAGTTGCCCCTGCGCGAGATTGCGCGGCGGACCGGGATGTCACGTAATACGATCAAGAAGTATCTGAATGCAGGCACGATCGAGCCGCAGTTCGCGACGCCGGAGCGGCAGAGCAAGCTCGATCCGTTCGCTGAGAAGTTGGCCGGCTGGCTGAAGACGGAGGCCGGCAAGTCGCGCAAGCAGCGGCGGACGTTGAAGCAGATGCACGCGGATCTGGTGGTTTTGGGATTCGATGGGTCCTACGGCCGGGTCGCGGCGTTTGCGCGTGACTGGCGGGCCGATCGGCAGCGAGATCAGCAGACGACAGGGCGCGGCACCTTTGTTCCCCTGTTGTTTCGGCCGGGCGAGGCATTCCAGTTCGATTGGAGCGAGGATTTTGCAGTTCTCGGTGGCGAGCGCACCAAGCTCCAGGTTGCCCACATCAAGCTGTCGCATAGCCGGGCCTTTCTGGTCCGGGCATATCTGCTGCAAACGCACGAGATGCTATTCGATGCTCACTGGCACGGATTCCGGGTCTTCGGCGGAGTCCCGGAGCGCGGCATCTACGACAACATGAAGACGGCGGTTGACCGCGTCGGCCGCGGGAAGGACCGGCAGGTCAACATGCGGTTCCTTGCGATGGCAAACCACTACGTATTTGAGCCAGCGTTCTGCAATCCGGCCGCAGGCTGGGAGAAGGGACAGGTCGAGAAGAACGTGCAGGATTCCCGACACCGACTGTGGCAACCCATGCCGGACTTCTTTGATCTGGCGGCCCTGAACGATTGGCTGGAACAGCAGTGTGTGGCATTATGGGGCGAGATCCCGCACGCATCATTACCGGGGAGCGTTGCTGACGTCTGGGCCACAGAACAAGCTGCGCTGATGCCATTGCCACCCGCCTTCGATGGCTTTGTCGAACTGAGCAAGCGGGTGTCGCCGACCTGCCTGATCAGCTTTGAGCGCAATCGCTACAGCGTCCCGGCATCATTTGCCAATCGCCCGGTGAGCTTGCGGGTCTATCCCGAACGTCTGGTGGTCGCCGCCGAGGGTCAGATCCTGTGCGAGCATGTGCGGGTGATCCAGCGCAGCCACCAACTCCCACCACG